>JAKLEJ010000001.1 GCA_022711695.1 Verrucomicrobiota bacterium
GGTGGATGGCGGGCTGGAATTGGCCGTTCAGGACGATGGCAAGGGGTTTGACCCTGCCTCGCATCGGGACCGGCCGAGCCTTGGGCTGGCGGGCATGGCCGAGCGGGCTCATTTGCTGGGCGGCGAGCTCGAGATTGACAGCGCTCCCGGCCGGGGAACAACCATCATGGCCTGGGTCCCTGCCGCCCCTCCTGTATGACTCATTCCTGCCGTCCCCGTGTCCTGCTGGCCGACGATCACCGTTTGGTGGCCGAGGGCTTGCGGAGTCTCCTCAGCCAGGACTTCGACCTCGTGGAGGTGGTCGAGGATGGCCGGGCTTTGGTGGCCGCCGCCAAGCGGCTGCATCCGGATGTCGTCGTGGCGGACATCGCCATGCCGATGCTGAATGGCATCGATGCCTTGCTCCAACTCAAACGCGACAACCCCGCGGTCAAGGTGGTTATTCTGACCATGCACCAGGAAGTCGCTTACGCGCGGCGGGCGCTGGAGGCCGGGGCGCTTGGTTACGTGCTCAAGCACTCGGCTCCAGCCGAACTGGTCATGGCCATTCGCGCCGCGCTGGCTGGCAAAACCTACCTGACGCCTGCGCTGGCTGGCGAGGTGCTCCGCGCCCTCCAGTCCGAACCGCGAAGGGCCGAGGAGCCAACCGCGCGGCTGACCCCGCGCCAGCGCGAGATTCTGCAACTGTTAGCCGAGGGCAGGTCCGCCAAGGAGACGGCCAACACCCTCGGGATCTCCCCCCGCACGGTGGAATTCCACAAATACCAGATGATGGAGACCTTGGGGTTGCACAACAGCGCCGAGCTGGTTCACTTCGCCATCAAGCACGGAATTGTGGGCATCTGACAACGCCGCCTTAGCCTGGCTCCCTGGCGGCCTCTGCCGGTCCAGTTTACGGCGCGCCCAGGTAGTTCCGCATAAGCGTACCTGGTAGTTTTTCGAGGTCCCATGCCGCCGGCCCTTATCTATCTTGGTGAAAACGGACGAAGTTGTGCTAGATTCGCAAGTTTTGGCAGATTGCATAATCACGGAACTGAACTCATGAACACGCGAAGCATTGCGGCAGCACTGGCGACGGCCCTCTTTTGGCTCTTCGTCCTGCCGGCCCCGGGCGCGCTCTTCGGGCCCAAAGGGGATTCGGTGGAGGAAAAGCGACAGACCGTTCGCAAACAGCGCGACGAGATGCTCGGGGAACTCTACAGGACCAAGCCCGAGATGAAGGACCGCCTGAAGAAGGCCGCCGGCTACGCCACGTTCAAACAGACCGACGTCAACCTTTTTCTCCTGGCCTCCGGCAACGGCTACGGGCTTCTGGTGGATCAGAAGACCGGCAAGGAAACGGTGATGCGGGTGGCCTCGTTGGGAGGCGGGGTGGGGCTGGGGGTGAAGGACCTGCGGATCGTCTTCGTCTTCAACGACCCCAAGGTCATGCAGCAGTTTCTGGAGCAAGGCTGGCAATTCGGCGGCAAGGCCGACGCCTCGGCCAAGTACCAGGACACCGGGGTGTCCGCCGAGCAAAACGTCAAAGCCAACGTGGACTTCAAGCAAGGCACGGTGTCCGCCGGCAGTTCCACCGATGCGCGCGCCGGCACGGACCGCCAGGATGCCCAGCGCGGCGCCGTGTCCGTGGGCGGGGCGATGGAGATCTACCAATTCACCGAGAGCGGAGTCTCCCTGCAGGCCACCGTCCAGGGGACGAAGTTCTGGAAGGACTCCAAGCTGAACAAGTGACCCCAAACCTACCCCGCCCGTCTGGGCAATTTCACCATGCGCATATGAAAGCCAACTCGAGAACTTCACTCATTCTGTCCCTGGCGGCTGCCGTCTTTCTGGCGGTTTGGCTTCTGCCGGGCTGCGCCAGCAGTCCCAAGACCCAGACCACGGGCGTTTCGGTGGGGCAGCAGCTTCAGGACCTGGAGAAGGCCCGCCAGGCCGGGACCATCAACGACCGGGAATACGAGCAACTCCGCAAAGGCATCATCAAGAGAAACAAATAACGGCGTTATGAAACACTCCAACCGTATGAGACCGATTCTGGCCGGCCTGCTGCTTGCGGCAGTCGGCGTTTCGTTTGATCCGTCTGCCCGCGCTCAGGCGAGCGCGCCTGCCGTGCCAGACGATCTGCGCGCCGTCATCGAGATGATGCGCTCGGATGTCAACTCCTTCAAAATCCAGACCATCAACCAGGCGATGGCGCTGACGGGGCCGGAGGCGGAAGCGTTCTGGCCGCTGTATCGCCAATACGAGAAGGAACTGGCGGCGGTCGGGGATCGCAAGCTGGCCCTGATTCGGGAATTCGCGGCCCTGCGGGCGGCAGGTTCGATTGACCAGAAGACCTGGGACGACCTCGCCCGCCGGTGGTTGAAGAACGTGCAGGATCGACTCGGTCTGTGGAAGACCTACCAGAAGAAGATCGGGAAGGCCGTCTCCCCCATGCGAGCAGCCCAATTCCTGCAGGTCGAACACCAGATGGCGCTGTTCATCGACCTGAATATCGCCTCCGAGATGCCGGCGCTGGGGTCGGCCCCAACCCGCAAGTGACACCCCCATGAGCGACTCACCCGTCCGGTGCGTTTTGCTGGCGGACCGGCACCACGGGCTGGTGGAAGGCATTCGCGGTCTGCTGGAGAGCGCGTTTGACGCGGTGGTGATGGTCGCAGACGAGACCTCACTGCTGGAAAGCGCAGTGCGGCTCCAACCGGTTCTCGCCGTGGTGGACCTATCGTTGGCGCGCGGCGACAACCTTCGATGGCTGCGCCAGTTCCGCGTTCGATGTCCGGACTTGAAGCTGATCGTGCTCAGTGTCCATGACGAGCCGAGCATTTGCCGGTCGGTGATCGCCGCGGGAGCGGATGGCTGCGTTCTGAAACGCACCGTGGCCACGGAACTGCTGCCAGCCATCGATGCCGTCCTTGCGGGGGGCCGCTCCATACCGCAGGTCGCTCCCAAGCCCGCAGTCGCAGACCACGCTTGCCACTGAGGATTGAATTAGGATTCAGTCATTTAAGCAAAACGACCATTGCGCCGCTTCGCTCAAAGCCGCTTTAAGATGTCCCAGCACATGAACCGCGAGACTTCCTTCATGAAATCCATCGGATCACTCCTCCTGACCGCAGGCCTGTTGGCGCTTGTGGGATGCGCTTCGACACCGGCCCGCGTGGACCATGGGCCGATCAAGGCGCGCACCTTCCATTTTTTCAACGCCGACGCGAAGCCGGCGGCGTGGTTTGCCGACGGCCGCCCGGATGTTCACCCGCGCGTCCAGGAGGCCATCACGAAGGCCCTGGCTGCTAAAGGCCTGACCAAGGTCGCCAGCGGAGGCGATGTCATGGTCGGGTACCTGATCATCGTCAGCGACAGTGTCTCCACCACAGCCGTGGACGATTACTTCGGATATGACATGGCCGTGTCCGACTTGCGGGACAAGTCCCACAAGGCCTATGTGACCGGCAACAAGAACCCGACGCCTTACCCGGCCGGGACGTTGCTGATCGATCTCGTGGATGCAAAGAGCTTCAAGTTGCTGCGGCGAGATCACGTGTCCCGCCCCATCATGCGCCAGTTGCCAAACGACGAACGGCTGGCCCGCCTCCAGGAGTCGGTGGACGAGGCGCTGAAGGGATTGATTGTGACCCAATAAGCGGCGTGGCGTGACCATGTGGCAGTCGCTGAAACAGTGGCAGGGAACGGTGACGGCAGGGCTGATCCTGATGAACCTGCCGGCCGTCGCCGCCAACGTCGAACTGGACCCGGCTTCGACGCCGGCGGGTTACGTGAGCCTGCTCCTGATCAACGAGGCGCCGTTCCCCGGCGAGCGCGGCTATCGCAGTGAGGAAGACTCCAAGGCGGCCATGCTGGCCGTGCTCTGGGTGCTGCATTGCCGCGCCCTGGCCATTCCGCCGGGCTACACCCAGAAACAGGTCGCGGATGTCTCCAGCCGCAGCGTCATCGATGTGATGACCGCCGGCGGGGTCAAGGGCCAGGTGGACGGCTTCTACAAGGACAGCTCGGGGAATTTTGCGGCGGTGGCGCGTGTTCACGAGCGAGTGAATTACCTGCTGTCTGTCGCCAACCAGGGGCAGCCGGGCAAGATGGCCCGGCTCCTGAATCACGCCCGCGATCTCGGGAGGGCCTATTTCCAGGGCGGGCCGGCGGGGAGAGACCTCTTCGCCGAACTGCGGCGGATCGGCGCGGTTCCGGTCACCGGACGAAGCTACGCCTGGATGACGGACGTCCGCGGGTTCGACCCCGGGGGCGCGTTTGTGCGCATCCCGGACGGCGACCAGGGGTCCCTTGGAGGAAACCGTTTCTACACGTTGGAGAAGAAGAAATGAAATCGGCAACCATGTTGTGCCTGGCCGCGTGGGTGTTGGCGCTGGCGGGATGCGCCACCTCGTCTCCCTCCAGCCGGGAGACCGCCGCCCGGGCCGCCAGCGGACCGGACCCGCTCCAGGAAAAGGGATTTGTTCTTGAGGTGCTGCGCCACGTCTATCGGTGGCATTTCGACCAGTCGTATGTGTTGGAGGCCGGCAACCTGGGACAACTGGAGGTGTGGAGCCGGCGGCTGAGCCCCCGGCTGGACGCCGAGGACCGAAGCGATTATGCGGAGATGTGGATTCCGGCGGTCAAGACGGTGGTGGAACTCAAGCGCGCCGAATACAGCGTGCCGGAGCTGAAGCTGGACATCGTCGAGAAGGAATTCAAAGTCGTTCGAGTGGTGCGCCAGTTCCAGGCGCCCGCCGCCCGCCGGCTCTACCAGAGTCGCAGCTATCCGGTCCAGGAAGTGAGGGAGTTTCTCTTCGCCACGCGCGCCGACCGACTGCCGGTGAGCGACGCCCTCCGGGCCGGCGCCCGCCAACTCATCGCCG
This sequence comes from Verrucomicrobiota bacterium, assembly GCA_022711695.1. Taxonomy (GTDB): domain Bacteria; phylum Verrucomicrobiota; class Verrucomicrobiia; order Limisphaerales; family JACRJZ01; genus JACRJZ01. The sequence goes on from JAKLEJ010000001.1 coordinate 4,869, forward strand.
ACTATCTCAACCGGAGCCATCCGGAGCCCTTCTCGCAGGCCCAGGTTTTCTACATCTCCCCGCTTTCCCGCGTCTGCAACGAGGTCTGGGTGTTCTGGGAAACTGGCCGCAAACTGATGCTCTTTGCCGCCGACATGGATTTGTCCAGCCCCAGCTTCTCGCGGGTGAGCCAGTTGCGAATGCAGGCGATCGATCTGGACAAGGACGTGGTGGCATCGACGCGGGAAGCGCCTGGCAGCAATGCCTTTGTGACCAAGGACTGGGTCGGCCGCCTGTTCTTCAACTGCATAATGTACGGCGAGAAGCTCACGCGCACTCCCGAAGAACTCCAACGGCTGCGGGCAGGCTCAGCCAACCCGGCTCCCCAATGACTTGCCTCCGCACTGCGACCCTGTTAGAATCGCCGTCGTCAAGCATATGATACCCATAACCAACGCAAGCTACAATTTTGGAGAGAGCCTTCGCTGTTTCGGAGGGCGGCTGTTGCCGGGCATGCTGGCGGCGGCCGCGGCTTTGGGCCTGGGCGCCTGTCAGAAGCATAAAGGGCCCGCCCAAATGCCCCCGCCAGTGGTGCAGGTGACCGAGGTCATCGCCAGCAACGTGCCGATCGCCACGGAATTCATCGGGCAGTTGGACTCTCCCGAGAACGTCGAAGTCAGGGCGCGGGTCGAGGCCTTTGTCGAGAAGATGCTCTTTAACGAAGGCACCGAGGTAAAGGAGGGGGACCCGCTGTTTGCGCTCGACAAAAAGCCCCTGGAGGAGCGGTTGGCAGCCGCCAACGGCTCCCTGGCGGAGGCCAAGGCCGCCTTGAATAAGTACGAAAAGGACGTCGCTCGCTTAAAGCCCCTGGCCGAAAAGCGGGCCATCCCGCAGCAGGACCTGGACAACGCCCTCGCCTCGGTCGAGGTTGGGAAGGCCAATGTGCTTTCGGCGGAGGCCCGTGTCCAGTCGGTCACTATCGATCTCGGATACTGTGACGTCAAAGCGCCGGTGAGCGGGCTGATCGGGGCCAAGCAGGTGTCGGTGGGCGCCCTGGTGGGCAAGGGACAGCCCACGCTCCTGGCCACCATCTCGACCCTCGATCCCATCTGGTTCTACTGCAACGTCAGCGAGGTGGATTATCTGCGGGCCGAGCGCAGAGCGGTCGAGTTGGGACGCCGGGTGCGCGATCTCCCCGTAGTCCTCATTCTGGCGGACGGCACTGAGTTCTCGAGCCCAGGCAAATGGGTGTTCCTGGACCGGGCGGTGGATGCGACCACGGGCACGATCCGCTTGAGGGCGGAGTTCCCGAATGGGAAGAAGATACTGCGCCCCGGGATGTTTGCGCGGGCGCGAATCAGCCTCACGAGCGAGAAGGCCAGCCTGCTCGTGCCGCAGCGCGCCCTGCAAGAGCTGCAAGGGAAGAACTTCGTCTGGGTGGTGGGCCAGGATCAGAAGGCCTCACAACGTCCGGTCAAGTTGGGAACGGAGATCGGCGCCTCGGTGATCGTGCTGGAGGGGCTCAGCGCAGGGGAACGGATCATCGTCGAGGGCTTGCAGAAGGCGCGTGAAGGCGCGCCGGTTCAGCCCATGACGGCCGAGCAGTGGGCCCAGGCGGCCGCGCAGCACGCAAAGTCAGCGCCCGCCAAACACCCCGCCCAAGGCGAAGCCAAACACGGCAAGGAGTAACCTCTATGGCTGACTTCTTCATCCGCCGGCCCATCGTGGCGATGGTCATCGCCATCCTGACGGTCATTGTAGGCGGGATCAGCCTTTCACGGCTGCCGATCTCGGAGTACCCGCCGGTCAGCCCGACGATGATCCAGGTCACCACGACCTACCGGGGCGCCGCGGCCGAGGCGGTCATGGAATCGGTGGCCACTCCCATCGAGTCCAAGGTCAACGGCGTGGACAAGCTCCTTTACATGCAGTCGTTCAACGCCAACGACGGCAAGCTGACGCTGAACGTGTACTTTGACGTGGGCACCGACGTGGACATCATGCAGGTGAACACGCAGAACCGGGTGGGCCAGGCCGAGGCGCAGTTGCCGGCGGCGGTCAAACAGGAGGGCGTGGTCGTCAACCGCTCCAGTCCGGACATCCTCATGGTCGTCGCGCTCAATTCCCCCAAGGGCACCTACGACGCCATCTTCCTGGGCAATTACTGCGACATCAACCTGGTGGACGCCATCAAGCGCGTGCGGGGCGTGGGCGACGTGAAGAACTTCACCGCGCAGGATTACTCGATGCGCATCTGGCTGAGGCCCGACAAGCTGGCGTCCCTGGGCATCACCCCCAGCGACATCCAGAACGCCATCAAGGAACAGAACGCCCAGTCGCCCGCAGGGCGCATTGGCGCCGAACCCGCGCCCCCCGGCACGGAAACCCAGTTCAACGTCCGCGCCCTGGGCTTGCTCAAGGACCCCAAGGAGTTCGAGGAGATCATCATCCGCTCCAACCCGGACGGTTCCCAGGTGAAGATCAAGGACGTGGCCCGCGTGGAGCTGGGGGCTCAGACCTACGACTTGCGCGCGCGGCTGAACCAGTCGCCCGCCGGCGCCATCGGCATCTACCTGGCGCCCGGGGCCAACGCCATCGAGACAGCGAAGAACGTCCGCAAGATCCTGGACGAGGCCCAAGCGAAGTTCCCGCCCGACATGGCCTACGACGTGACCCTCGATTCCACGCTGCCTATCAAGGCCTCGATGGAGGAGATCGTGCACACGCTCTTCGAGGCGGTGATCCTGGTGCTGATCGTGGTCTATGTGTTCCTGCAAAGCTTCCGGGCCACGATCATCCCGATGTGCACCGTGCCCGTGTCGCTCCTGGGCGCCTTTATCATGTTCCCGGTGCTCGGCTTCAGCGTGAACGTGCTGACGATGTTCGGCCTGGTGCTGGCCATCGGCATCGTGGTGGATGACGCCATCGTCGTGGTGGAAGCGGTGCAACATCACCTCGAACACGGCAAGGATCCCGTCGAGGCCACGCGGTTGGCGATGAAGGAGGTCTCCGGTCCGGTCGTGGCGATCGGGCTGGTCTTGTGCGCGGTGTTCGTGCCCGTGGCGTTCATGGGCGGGGTGACCGGCCAGCTTTACAGCCAATTCGCCTTGACCATCGCCGTGGCGGTGGTGTTCTCGGTCATCAACGCGCTGACGCTCAGCCCCGCGCTGTGCGCGCTGCTGCTCAAGAAGCCCACCCCAGGCAAAGGCCCCATCGCCGCCTTTTTCAAACTGTTCAACCGGTTCTTCGACTGGCTGAGCACGAATTACGGCTCGATCGTTGGCGGTCTGGCGCGCAAGGCCACGCGTTCGATGCTGCTGCTGGTCGCGGTGGTCATTGGCATCTGGCTGATCGGGAAGGTGGTGCCGGGCGGCTTCATCCCCGACGAAGACAAGGGCTATTTGTTCGTCGCGGTGGAACTGCCGGAAGGGGCCTCGTTGCAGCGCTCCGACCAGGTGCTCAAGCAGGTGGAAGCCATCGTGGGCTCGACTCCCGGGGTGCGCTCCGCGGTCGGACTGGCGGGCATGAACATCCTCAACTCGCTCAACGTTCCCAACGCCGCCCTGATGTTCGTGGGCTTGGAGCCCTGGGAGGAGCGCAAGGCCCCCGAGCTGCATGCCAGCGCCATCGCCCGCGAGTGGAACCGGAAGTTCTATGCGATCCCAGGCGCGAGGGCTTTTGCCTTCGGCCCTCCGCCGCTGCCTGGTTATGGCAACGTGTCGGGCTTCACCATGCAGTTGCAGGATCGCTCGGGCGGCAGCATCGAACAACTGGCCGGCTATGTCCAACAGCTCCAGGCGGCGGCGTCCCGGCGCCCCGAGATCGGCCGAATCAGCACCACCTTCAGTCCGGCGACCCCGCAGGTGAAAGTGGAGCTGGACCGCGAAAAGGCGCGGACCCTGGGCGTGCCGGTGGACAGCGTTTTCTCCACCCTGCAGGCCTATCTGAGCGGGCTCTACGTCAACGATTTTGTCCGGTTCGGTCGTGTCTATAAGGTGTTTCTGCAAGCCGAGTCCCAGTTTACCGACAAGCCGGCTGACATCGGCCAGTTCTACGTTCGTAATAACAGCGGTCAGATGGTGCCGCTGAGCACGCTGGTCACAGTCGGCAAGACCTCCGGCCCGAACTTCGTCACCCGCTTCAATCTCTACAACGCGGCGGAAATGATCGGCGCCCCGGCGGCCGGCTACAGCTCCGGACAGGCGATCAAGGCCATAGAGGAGGTCATGAAGACCCTGCCAAGCGAGGTGGGCTACGAATGGTCCGGCTTGACGCTCCAGGAGAAAAAATCCGAAGGGCAGGCCCCGATCATCTTCGGCATGGCGGTGCTTTTCGTGTTTCTCCTGCTGGCAGCGCAATACGAAAGCTGGGGGTTGCCGTTTGCGGTGCTGCTGGCCACGCCCACGGTCGTTCTGGGCACGATGATCGGCATGTGGGCGCGGGCGTTCGACTTGAACGTCTATGCCCAAATCGGCCTGGTCATGCTCATCGGACTGGCAGCCAAGAACGCCATCCTGATCGTCGAGTTCGCCAAGATGAAGCGCGAAGAGGGCGTCGAGATTCTGGATGCGGCCGTGCAGGGCTCCAAGCTGCGCCTGCGGCCGATCTTGATGACCTCGTTTGCCTTCATTCTGGGCTGCGTGCCGCTGATGCTGGCCTCCGGCTCGGGGGCCGCCGCGCGCAGCACCATGGGCACCGGCGTGGTCTTTGGCATGACCATCGCCACGGCGGTGGGGCTGTTCATCATCCCGGTCTGCTATGTCTTTGTGCAGCGGCTCGTCGAGCGCGGCGGCAGGAAGCCCCTGCCGGCAAAACCGAACGAGCCCAAGCCGGCGGGAGGATCCGCCCACTGAGGGGCATCGGCCGCGGACGCGGTTCCGTCTCAACCAACCCTGAAACCAAGAGCCTGACCTATGAAGAAACCAGCAAAGAGGGTTTCCCGGACGCACACGGACGAACTGCAGCTTGCCCGTCTTCGGCTGGCAAGGGCTGAAGGCAGGTTGAAGGCGGCCAAGGCGCAGGCGCGCGAGGCCAAGCGCCGAAGAAAGGAAGCCAAGCAGGCGGCGCGGCGGGCCAGAAAGCAATTCAGACAGGCCAGGCGGGAGGCGGTGGAGGCCAGAAAGGCCCTGGCCGACCTGGAGAAGACGCCGCCGCGGTCGGCCCGCCGGCGGACGCCGCGCCCGCGCTCCCCGAAGCGCCCGGCGGCGAGCAAAGCCCGGTCCGAGGCCGGCAAGCCCAAATCGGTTGCGGCGCCGCGGAGGCAGAGGCCGGGCAAGTCGGCGGCGACCCGCGCGGCCAAAGCCTCGAGGCACGCGCCCAGGCGAAAGACGGCGCGCCCGCCAACCGGTTCCGGGGCTCCGGGCGGAGAAACGACATCGTCCATTGAGGCCGCCCCGGCGTCGGGATTGCCGGTCGCCCATCTCGCTGATCTGGCCGAAGGCCATCCTGAACTGCCGGCCCGCTCCCCTGAATCCGGAGGCGTCTCTCCCGAAGAACACTGAACATGAACGCGCACCTGAAGTCACTGCTCTCCGCGCTGGCGGCTGCCACCCTGGCGGCCGGCTGTGCGGTGGGCCCCAACTACCAGCGGCCGGCGATGGAAACGCCGGCGGCGTTTCGGCCGGCGGCCACGGATTCGCGGGACCTCTCGGGCGCCAATTCGCTGGCGAATCTGCCGTGGTGGCAGGTTTTGAACGACCCCCAGCTCCACGCTTACGTCGCCGAAGCCTTGACCAACAGTTGGGATATCAAGATCGCGGCGGCGCGGGTGCTTCAGGCTGAAGCCGCAGCCCGCGTGACGCGTTCGCAGTTTGCTCCCACCATCGGCGTGGGCGGCGACCTGGTGACCACCCGCGCCTCGGAGCGCGGCCCTGCCACCATCCCCGCCGGCATGGACCCGCAGGTGGGCTACGGCGATCTCTTCGCTTCGATGGCGGCCTACGAACTGGACCTCTGGGGCCGGATTCGCCGAGCCAACGAGGCGGCCCGGGCGCAGTTGCTGGCGACAGAGGCCGCGCAACAGACCGTCCGCCAAACCCTGGTGGCGCAGGTCGCCAGCGCCTATCTCTCGCTCCTGGAATTGGACTACGAGCTGGAGATCGCCGAGCGCACTTACGGAGTTCGGACGAACTCGCTGGGCTTGACCACGGCCCGCCAGGAGGGGGGCGTGGCCTCGATGCAGGACGTCCATCAGGCGAGGATCCTGGTCAGCACCGCCGAGGCGGCGATTGCCGACACCCATCGCCGCATCGAGCAACAGGAAAACGAGCTGAACATCCTGCTGGGGCGGAACCCCGGCGCGCCGCAGCGGGGCGAGGGCCTCCTTCGGCAGAAGCTCGATGTGAACGTGCCGCCGGGATTGCCCTCGGATCTGCTGGAACGCCGCCCGGACCTCCGCGCCACCGAACACCAATTGGTGGCGGCCAACGCCGACGTCGGACAAGCCAAAGCCGCCTTCTTCCCCAAGGTGACCCTGACCGGCATGTACGGCTATCAGACGGTGGCGCTGTCGGACCTCTTCAGCGGCCCGGCCCGGACTTGGCAGTTCGGGCCGTCCGTTTCGCTGCCGGTCTTTACGGGGGGCGCGTTGCGGGGGAACCTGGCCCTGGCGCGCGCGCGGTTCGACGAAGCGGTGGCGCAGTATCAGAAGACGGTGCAGAACGCCTTCCGGGAGGTGTCCGACAGCCTGATCGCCTACCAGCGCACGCGGGAGTATCGGGCGCGCCAGGAGGAGGCCACGCAGGCCAACCGGGATGCCACCGCGCTGGCCAACGTGCGCTACGAGGGCGGCGTGACCAGCTACCTGGAAGTGCTCTACAACGAGCAGGAACTCTTCGGGGCGGAACTGGCGCTGGCCCAGGCCCGCCTGAGCGAGTTGCTGAGCGTCGTCTCGCTCTACCGCTCCCTGGGCGGGGGCTGGCAGGTCTCCGCGCCTGAACTCCAGGCTCGATCCCAGTAGGCCTGAAACGGCCCTGCGCCATGTCTCCTCCCCTCTGTCACAAACCAACTCGCGGCGCCCGCCGGGCAACGGCTGAAAGCCCGGCCCGCACCGCCCAACCCCAATCCCTGTTATGAGCAAAAAGGAAGAAACGCGACGCGAAGGGAAGATGAAAACCAAGAAGTACGCGAAGGAATTGCGCAAGCTCCAGGCGGAGCTGTGCAAGCTCCAGGAATGGATCAAACACAAGGGGTTGCGGGTGATCGTCGTTTTCGAAGGCCGCGACGCCGCCGGCAAGGGCGGCACGATCCGGGCGCTGACCGAGCGCGTCAGCCCACGCGTCTTTCGCGTCGTGGCCCTGCCGGCGCCCTCCGATCGCGAGAAGACTCAGATGTATTTCCAACGTTACATGGCGCACTTTCCGGCGGCGGGCGAGGTCCTGGTCCTGGACCGGAGCTGGTACAACCGCGCCGGGGTGGAATATGTGATGGGCTTTTGCTCCAAGGAGCAACATCGACGATTCCTGGAGCTGTGCCCGGAGATCGAGCGATACATCGCGGACAGCGGCATCCAGCTCATCAAGATCTGGCTGGAGGTCAGCGACAAGGAACAAAAGCGGCGGTTCGAGGCGCGAATGGAGGATCCGCTGCGCCAATGGAAGCTCAGCCCGATGGATCTGCCCTCGCGCAGCAAGTGGTTCGAGTACTCGCGCGCCCGCGACATGATGCTCAAGGCCACCGACACCAAGTGGGCCCCCTGGCACATCCTGCGCTCCGACGACAAGAAGCGGGCCCGGCTCAACTGCCTGGCGCACATCCTCAGCCTGATTCCCTACAAGAAGACGCCCCGCGAAGAGGTCAAGCTGCCCAAGCGCTCGATGAAGGGGGCCTACGACGACCAGGCCGCGCTGAACGGCCGAAAGTTCATTCCGGAGAAGTACTGATGAGGACGCCCATGCAGCCGCGACCCGCCGGCCCTGGCCCCCGGCTCGACAAAAATCCCGCGCGGCCGGGCGTTTCGCGCCGGCGATGGGCCGTCCTCCTTCTAGCAGCCCTCGCGCTGACATCGACGGGTTGCGCCACGCGCGATCCCTCGTCCCGGAAGCTCAAGCCGGGCGAGGGCATCACGCTCTATCGCCAGCTTGTTCACGAGTCGTTGCGCAGCATCGAGACAACGCTCTCGGCGCTGGACCAGGTCGGCGCCTCCACCGATCGATGTCCGCCCAGGCTTGTCAGGGCGTTTTCCAGGCAGGTGCAGGAGCTGCAGGCGGAATCCATCCGCGTGCGCTCGCGGAGCCAGGCGATGATGGCCCGTGGAGAAGCCTATTTCCAGCACTGGCATGAGAACCTGGCGACGGTGAAGGATCCGGGGCTCCGCGAGCGGGCGGAACAACACCGGCCCCAGCTCCAGGAGTGCTTTGGCAAGGTCAAGCTGGGTTCGCAGAAGGCCGGGGAGATCTTCCGGCCCTTCCTTGGGAGCTTGCGCAAGCTGCAGAACCTCCTGGAGAACGACGCCGGCAGCCTCGCCCTGGAATCCACCCGCGATTCGATCCGCGGCACAAAAGAACAGGGAATCCAGCTCCAGCGTGCCTTGACGGATATCCGGGGCGAACTGGACGCCATGACCGCGATGCTGAAGCCTGCAAGGAAATCCGCCACCCATTAATATGAAAGGCATCTCGACGAAAGTTCTGGTCCTCGCGGCCCTGGGTCTGCTCATCGAGCCAGCCGTGTGGAACCCTTCCCAACTGGGAGCCCAGCCGCCCTGGCCGTTCCCCGTGCAGGTCACGCCGGATTCCCAGCGCAACGCGCTGAACAATGTCCGGTCGCAATCCAGTTGGCTGCAGAACGCCACCCGCACCGCGCCCAATTACCTGACGGGGGCTTACGAGATGGTCTGGCAGCAGTTTCAGATGCTCCGCGACGCCTACCAGGGTTTTAAGGCGACACTGTCTCCGCGCCAGCTCGACGCCGGAGCCAACGAACTCGCCGAGCTGGAGGCGGGCCTGGACATCCTTGCGGAATCGTTCGGCAATTTTCAGCAGGATCTGGCGACCGGCCAGTCCGGCGCGCGCGCGTTTCGGAACATGTGCCAGGTGCTGGGTCGGGCCACAGCCATCTGGACGCAGGAGCTGAACCGGGTGAGCGTTCGGGTGCGAGTCGGTTGGCCATGAAATCAGCCGCGCCCACCGCTGCGGGAGGGCGCAGTCTGCCCACCCGCTGGATGCCAGTCCTGGCATGGTTGCGCGCCTACCAGCCCGCGTGGTTCAAGGAAGATCTGGTGGCGGGTGTCACCCTGGCTGCTTACCTGCTGCCTGCCGGCATCGCGGATGCCTCGCTGGCCAACCTGCCGCCGGAGGCGGGACTCTATGCCTGTCTTTTCGCGGGGCTGGTCTTCTGGCTGTTCTGCAGCTCGCGGCACACCGCCATCACGGTCACCTCGGCGATTTCGCTGCTGGTTGGAGCTTCGGTGGGCGAGATGGCGGGGGGTGACGCCACCCGTTTCGGCGCGTTGGCTGCGGGCACGGCGCTGCTGGTGGCGTTGATCGCGTTTGTCGCCTGGTTGGCCAAAGCGGGCTCGATCGTCAATTTCATCTCCGAGAGCGTGATGGTCGGATTCAAGTGCGGGGTGGCGCTGTTCCTGGCCAGCACCCAGTTGCCCAAGCTGTTCGGCTTCAAGGGCGGCCACGGCAGCTTCTGGGAGCGCGCCGGCCATTTCTTCTCGCACCTCGACGAAACGAACGTCGCGTCCCTGATCCTCGGCCTCCTCGCGCTGGCGCTGCTGGTCCTGGGCAAGGTGTTTCTCAAGAACCGGCCCGTGGCGCTGTTCGTCGTCATTGGCAGCATTGTTGCAGCCGTGGTGACCGGGCTGGAGGCGCGCGGCGTGAAGCTCTTGGGGGAGGTCCCGCAGGGGTTGCCGGCGCTCGGTCTTCCCGCAATTCGATGGACCGACCTGAACGACTTGTTGCCCCTGGCCGTGGCGTGCTTCCTCCTTGGCGCGGTGGAAACGGCGGCCATCGGCCGCATGTTCTCCGCCAAGCATGGCGGCCGGCTGGATGCCAACCAGGAGTTCCTGGCCCTGGCCGCCGCCAACCTCGCCGCGGCGCTGGGGCGGGGCTTTCCGGTCAGCGGAGGCATGTCGCAATCCCTCGTCAACGAAAGCGGCGGCGCGCGCACTCCTCTCTCCGGGTTTTTCGCGGCGCTGGTCATGCTGGCGGTGATCCTCTTTCTTTCCGGGCTGCTTCGATATCTGCCGCAACCGGTGCTCGCCGCCATCGTGCTGGTGGCCGTCACCGGCTTGTTCAAAGTCTCCGCGCTCCAGCATCTGCGCCGGACCAACAAGACCGAGTACGTCGTGGCCGCCGCCGCGCTGCTCGGGGTCTTGTGTTCGGGCTTGCTCAAGGGGGTGATGATCGGAGCGATCATCTCCCTGGTGCTGCTGATCCGCCGCGCCTCCCGGCCGCACGTCGCCTTTCTGGGGCGCATCGCCGGCACGCGCCGCTTCTCCGACCGCGAGCGGCATCCGGACAACGAGCTGATCCCCGGCGTGCTGATCTTCCGGCCCGAGTCGGGCCTCCTCTACTTCAACATGGATCACGTGCGGGACACGATCGCGGAGCGGGTCCGCCTCGAAACCAGGCCGCCAGCGCTGGTTCTGCTGGACCTTTCCGCCGCGCCCTACGTGGATATGCATGCCGCCCACATGCTCGCCGAACTTGCCGGCGAACTTGCGCCCGCCAGAATCCGCCTTCAGGCGGTCGAGGCCAGATCCTCCGTGCGCGACCGCCTGCGCAGCGAGGGCGTTGAGGAGAAACTCGGCGGGATCAATCGCTTCACCTCGGTGGCCGACGCGGTGGAGTCGTTCCAGCGGGGCGACACGGGGAGCTGAGGCATGCACCATCGGCTGAACATCCCGACCGGCGGCCTGCCCGGACTGAACGGCGGCGACACATGATCGTCTCGGCCCGACAGTTCGACCGCGCGCGCCGCCTGGCGTTGAGCCTGGCTGGGATCGAGTTGTTGGACCGGCACCACGAACTCCTCGACCGCCGGAGCCGACGGATGGGCATCGTGGATGCCGCCGGATTCGATGAGCTGCTCGGCGCGGCTGAGGAAGGGAGCGCCGTCGCGGTTCAGCGCATCATTGGGCTGTTCACAACCAAGCACACCGGGTTCTTCCGCACCCCCCGCCACTTCGAGATCGCGGCGATGCGCGCCTTGTCGGCCGCGCGCGAAGGCCGCCAAGCGCGGTTTTGGTCGGCGGCGGCGGCCACCGGTGAGGAGCCCTACTCGCTCGCCATGGCGCTGGTCGAAGCCTTCGGTTCCGAGGATCCGCCCGCAACCATTCTGGCCACGGACATCGACGTCGAGGCCCTGGCTTGCGCCCAGCGGGGCGAATACGGCGAGGCATCCCTAAAGGCCCTGGCCCCGGCCCGCCGGGAACGTTTCTTGCGGCAGACCGACGATGGCCGGCGTTGGCGCATCGATTGCGCCCCGCGCCGGTTGGTTGAGTTTTGCGCCGTGAACCTCGCCGGGGCTGTGTGGGCGGTGGAGGGGCCGTTCGACGTCATCTTTTGCCGGAACGCGCTCATGTATCTGGAGGCCAGCCGCCGCCAGGCGGCCTTGGAGCGCATGGCTTCCCTCCTGGCGCCGGACGGCTTGCTCATCCTGGATCCGGCCGAGCATGTTGGCGGCGCAGGGGGGCTCTTTTGCCTGGAGCCCGACGGGCTTTACACGCTCCGGAGAGAGCGGCGTCCCGAAGCCTTCTCGTTGACTGGGAGTTGCTCATGACCATTGCCAAACGACTGCTGATCTTGCTGGCCGTGCCCCTGGCGGCGCTGGCGTGCCTCGGTGTCTTCACCCGGCATCAATTCTCGAAGATCGAGGAGCGCAGCCGTTTTGTGGCCGAATCGCGCATCGAGGCCCTGGCCACCCTCGGAAACCTCTCCCGGAGTTTCGCGGAGCTGCGCGTGAATGTGCGCAGCCACCTCCTGGCCACGAACGACACTCAAAGGGCCGCCTCCCGCGCCGCGTTCGACGAGGACGAACGAATCGTGGCGACCCTGCTGCGGAATTACGCGGATCGGTATGTGGTGGGAGACCGCGGCCGGCGGCTCCTGACGCAGTACCACGCCCTGGGCATGGAGTGGATCGGCGAAGCCAAGCAAGCCATGGCCGCTGCGGAACAGGGGCGCCGCGAGGAAGCGGTGGCGCTCCTGCACAACCGGGTCAGCGACCTGGGAGTCCGCCTGAGCAAGGTTTCGGAAGAGTGGATTCAACACAATCGCGAGCAGGCCGCATCGGCGGGCAAAGAGGCATTGCAGGCCATCGAAGAGTCCCGCTGGAAGATGCTGGCGGGCAACACCGCCGCCATCCTCATGACCTTGCTGCTCGGCTACCTGACATTCCGGGGCATCGTCCGGCCCATTCGCGCCCTGGAGTCCTCGGTCAAGTCGATTGCCGCGGGGGACTACGCCAAGCCGGTCCCGTTCACCGCGGAACAGGACGAGACGGGCAGCCTGGCGCGCTCGGTCGATGTGTTGAAGCAGGGCGCCGCGGCCATGGACGAGCAGCGCTGGGTCAAAGCGAACTTCTCCAGGCTGACGGCTGACCTGCAGGCCGCCTCCACATTCGCCGAGTTCGGCCAACGCCTGCTTTCGGGCCTTGTCCCGCTGTTGGGAGGCGGCGTCGCGGCATTCCACCTGTTTGACGAGAAGTCCAGGCGGCTCAAGCGAACGGCCGGGTATGGCCTGGTGGAAGACGCGGCGGCCGCCGTGTCATTTGGCTTGGGAGAGGGTCTGGCGGGGCAATGCGCCCAGGACCGCCGCCTGACGGTTCTGGACAGTCTGCCGCCGGCTTACCTGCGCATCGCCTCGGGGCTGGGCGGGGCCGCGCCGACGCGGGCCGCGGCCTGGCCTGTGCTTTCCAAGGACGTCCTGCTGGGCGTGCTCGAGGTCGCCTCGTTTCGGGCGTTCAGCTCGCGGGAACAGGCGCTGCTGGGGGAATTGCTGCCGGTGGCAGCCATGAGCCTGGAGGTGCTCCAGCGGAACCTCCGCACCCAGGAGTTGCTGGCCCAAACGCAGGAACAGGCTCGTCAACTCGAGGAGCAGACCGAGGAGCTGACCCAATCGCAGGAGGAACTCCTGGCGCAAAAGGAGGAATTGCTGGCGCAGCGACAGGAGCTCACCCAACAACGGGAGCAACTCCAGGTGACCGAGGAACGCACCCGCCTGATCCTGGAGTCCAGCGCCGAAGGCATCTTCGGCGTGGACACCGAGGGCCGGGTTTCCTTCGTGAATCCGGCGGCCTGCCGGATGCTCGGCTTCACGGCGGCAGAATTGATCGGTCAGCCTTCCCACGCGGCCTTCCACCACCACCGGCCCGACGGCAGCGAGTATCCGCAGGACGAATGTCCGATGTTCGCCGCCTACAAGCAGGGCAAGAGCAGCCGCATCGATGACGAGTACTTGTGGCGCAAGGACGGAACCGGGTTACCGGTCGAGTATGGGGCCACCCCCATGATGAAGGGCGGCGTGATCGTTGGCGCCGTGATCAGCTTCACCGACATCACCCTCCGCAAGCGGCAGGAAACGGAGATCCTCGCGGCCAAGGAAAAGGCCGAGGAGGCCACGCAGATGAAGTCCATGTTCCTGGCCAACATGAGCCACGAGATCCGCACGCCCATGAACGCCATCATCGGGCTGTCCCATCTCGCCCTCAAAACCCAGCTCACGCCCAAGCAGCGGGATTACATCGGCAAGGTCCACAACGCCGGCACTTCCTTGTTGGCGGTGATCAACGACATCCTGGACTTCTCGAAGATCGAGGCGGGCAAACTCGACCTCGAGACCACCGACTTCAAGCTCGACGAAGTCATCGCTTCGGTGACGACACTGACCGCACAGAAAGCCCACGAAAAGGGGCTGGAGTTCCTGGCCCATGTGGCGCCCGGCATTCCCGAGCACCTGCGGGGCGACCCGTTGCGCCTGGGCCAGATCCTGACCAACTTCGTCAACAACGCGGTCAAGTTCACCGAGCGCGGCGAGGTGCGCATTCGCATCGAACCGATCGAGCGCACCGGCGAGAAGGTCCAGCTCAAGTTCTCCGTGAGCGACACCGGCATCGGCATGACCCGCGAGCAGTCGGCCCGGCTGTTCCAGCCGTTCACCCAGGCCGACATGTCCACCACCCGCAAGCACGGCGGCACCGGGCTGGGCCTGACCATCTGCCGGCGCCTGGTGGAGCTGATGGGCGGGCGCATCTGGCTCGAGAGCGAGCCCGGAACGGGCAGCACGTTCCATTTCACGGTGTGGCTCGGGGTGGGGACCGCCGTTGGAACCGGCAGACTGGTTCCAGAGAAGCTGGCCCGCCTGCGGGTCCTGGTGGTGGACGACAATCCCGCGGCGCGGGAGATCCTGCAAGAGCCCTTGAGCGCGCTGACCAGCCATGTGGATGCGGTTGCCTCCGGCAAGGAGGCCATTGCCGCCATCCAACAGCACGACGCCAGCGCCCCCTACGACATCGTCTTCATGGATTGGCGCATGCCGGGCATGGACGGACTCCAGGCCAGCCGCCACATTAAGAGCGACGAGACTCTGAGCCATGTTCCCGCCGTTGTCCTGGTCACCGCCTTTGGACGCGAGGAAGTTCGCGAGGAGGCCGAGCGGCTCCAGCTTGACGGCTTTTTGCTGAAGCCCGTGACCAAATCCATGATTGTGGACACGCTGGTGAATGTGTTCGCCGGCGGGAGCGAAGGAACCGAGGCTGGCAGCGAGGCAGGGAACGCCGCCCGACTCAGCGGCGCGCGCATCCTTCTCGCGGAGGACAACGAGATCAATCAGCAGATCGCAGTGGAACTGCTGGAAGGCGCCGGCGCCGCCGTGACAGTCGCGGGCAACGGACAGGCGGCCTTCGAGACGCTCGCCAACGGCCCGCAGCCGCCGCCTTTCGATCTTGTTCTGATGGACCTTCAAATGCCGGTCATGGACGGCTACCAGGCAACCGCAAAACTGCGTTCGGACCCGCGTTTCAGCGCCCTGCCCATCATTGCGATGACCGCGCACGCGACCCTCGAAGAGCGTCAGCGCTGTCTGGCGGCGGGCATGAACGATCACATTTCCAAGCCCATCGATCCCGGCATGCTGTTCGACACCGTCGGGCGCTACTATGCGCCTGCCGCGCCGTCGTCCCCGGCTGCGGAAAGCGAAGCGCCAAGCCAGACCCAGATGCCAGCGCCAGGAGAAGACTTTCCGGCCATCGCCGGGCTCGACACCCGGGACGGCCTGAGCCGCCTGGCCGGGAATCGCAAGCTCTACCTGAAGATTCTCCGGCAGTTTGCGGATCAGCAAGGCGCGGCGGCTGACCAGATTGCCGACGCGCTGAAGGCGGGCGACATTGCGTTTGCCGAGCGCCTGGCCCATACGCTCAAGGGGGTGGCCGGAAACATTGGCGCCAAGGGAGTTCAGACCGCAGCCGGCGCCCTCGAAAAACTGATTCGCGCCGGGGCCAACGCGCAGGAGGTCGAAGCGGCGAGACGGGAGACGGCTGCCGCGCTGGGGCCCGTGGTGGACACCTTGAGCGCCGCGCTGAAGGCCGCGGCGCCTCCGAACCCGTCGCCGCCGCCCGCCCCCGCGGCGGACCCGGAGCAGTCTCGCCAGAGCGCCGCGCAATTGGCCAGGCTGCTTTCGGAATTCGATCCCGGCGCCGCGGATTTCATCGAAGCAAACCAGGCCGTACTGCGCCCGCTCTTCGACGGCGCCGATTGGGAGCGATTTGCTGCAACAGTCCAGGAATACGCCTTCACTGACGCGCAGGCGCTGTTGGAAAGGGCGATCGGAAGCAGGAAGGAAGCGTGAAGAAGTTGTCCGAATGCCGGGTGCTGCTGGTGGACGATGCCAAGGCCAATCTCGACATCCTGGTCGAGGGCCTGAAGGCGGACCACAAGCTGAGCCTGGCGCTGAACGGCGAGACGGCGCTGCAGATCGCCGCGCGCACGCCGCCGGACCTGGTGCTGCTCGACATCGTCATGCCCGGGCTCGACGGCTATGAGGTGTGCCGCCGCCTGCGCCGGATGCCGGAGACCGCCGAAACGCCGATCATGTTCCTCTCCTCGCTCGAGGAGGTGCAGAACAAGACGCGCGGCTTCGAAGCCGGCGCCAACGATTACCTGACCAAGCCCTTCGATATGCTCGAGGTCAAGGCCCGCGTGCGTTCCCTGCTCAAGGCCAAGGCCTACAGCGATGCCGTCAAGGAACAGATGGCCAGCGAGCTTCGCGTGGCCCGCGAAATCCAGATGGGCATGCTGCCGCACGGATTCTCAGAGGCGCAGGCAGCCTACGGCGTGGAACTGAGCGCGGTGCTGGAGCCGGCCCGGGAGGTGGGCGGCGACCTCTATGGGGTGTGCCCGGCCGGGCCGGAGCGCCTCGTGCTCTTTCTCGGCGACGTCTCCGGCAAAGGCATCCCGGCCTCCCTGTTCATGGTCCGCGCGGTGAGCCTGGCGCGCCTCCTTTCCCGGCAGATCGCCGAGCCCGAACACATCCTGGCGCGCCTGAACGATGAGCTCTCCGCCGACAATCCCTCGGGCATGTTCGTGACGTTCCTTTGCGCGGTGTTCGAGCCCGGGCGGGAACGGCTCACCCTGGCCAACGCCGGCCATTGCCGCCCGCTGCTGCTGGCCGCAGGCCAATCCCCCCGATGGGCGGTCGAAACCCTTGGAACGGCGCTCGGCTTTGAGCCCGGGCTGGAGTTCCAACGAACTGAACTTCCGTTCCGGGCAGGGGACGCCATGGTTTTCTACACGGACGGAGTCACCGAAGCCTTCAACCCCCAGGCAGAGTGCTATGGGGACCAGCGGTTGCTGGCCGATGCCGGGAGCTTTGCCGGGCAATCCCCGGCCGCGATCAACGCCGGCTTCCTGGCGAAAGTCCGGGCGTTTGCGAACGGCGCGCCCCAGTCGGACGACCTCGCCCTTCTCGCCCTGAGGGCGGGAGCCCCTGCCCCGTCCGGACCGGGAAAGGGGAGAGAGCCATGACGCTGGAGCTGCATGCCACTCCCCAGGAAGTGATGCGGGCCGTGGAGGCGCTGCAGCAACTGGGGCGCGAAAGCCGGGCGCCGGAACGGGAACTGTTTGGCCTGGCCCTGGCTCTCGAAGAATGCGCCAGCAATGTGGTCAACCATGCCCTGCAGCACGATGCCAGCCGGACCTTCCGCGTTCGCCTGGAGCGCGCCGCCGACACCTTTCTGATCGAGTTGCGGGACGACGGTCCCGAGTTCGATCCCACGCGGGCTGCCGCGAAGCCGGAGGCAGATGCAGACGCTCCCGGGGGGTGGGGGATTCGGCTTGTGCGCCGCTACGTGGATGAAATCCGCTATGCCCGCGAGGGCGGCGAGAACATTTTGCGTCTGACCAAGCGAGTCAGCGCCCCTGCGCAACCCGTTTGAAACCATAACAAACCCAACCCACAACCACACCTATGCCCCTCGAAATCCAAATCCAAAAGAATGTCGCCGCAGGCGACGCCGGCGCGGCTACCGTCAAACTCACTGGCAGTCTCGACACCGCCACCGCGCCGGAATTGGAGCGTCAGCTTGCGCCGGTGCTGGCCGGGCCCGGCAAGGACATCGTGTTCGACCTGGCTCAACTGAAGTTCATCAGCAGCGCGGGGCTGCGGGTGTTCGCGAACACCCGCAAGGCGCTCAAGGAGCGCGGCGGCCAGGCTTCCTTCATCAACATGCAGCCGCAGATTCAGGAAGTCTTCGAAATCATCAAGGCCCTGCCGGGGATCCGGGTGTTCAAGGACTTAGCCGAACTGGACCGTTACCTGGCGGCCCGGCAGCATTCCTACGAGGAGAATCGATGAAGGGCGCCCATTCCATCTCTTCCCGCCTCACAACCCAATAACACCACGATCATGAAATTCCAATTCCATTGCCTTCGAACGTTCCTGCTCTCCTGCGTTTGGGCGGCAGCCGGCCTGATCCTCGCTCTAGGAGGTCCGGGTTGTCGCTCGGTCAGCGGCCCCGGCTCGGCCAGCTTTGCCTCGGTCACCATCGCCAACCATCCGGCGGAGGAGATCGCCAAAGTCACCATGCAGGTGTTCGGGGCCGAGGGCTACCAGGGCGGGCCCACCGGGCCCGGAGAGATGACGTTTCAGCGGGAGGCCTCCCGCGCCACCACGATGTCTCGCGAAGGCCTCGTCAACACCCACTACGGCGCGCAATCGATGATCCGGGTGCGCACCGAGATCGTCGAGCTGAGCGGCGGGACCTTCCGTTTGCAGTGCAAGGCCTTCGTCATCACGGGCGGCAGCGATCCCTTCTTCCAGGAGGAAGTCCCCCTTAGCAACCTGCGCAGCGGCCCCTTCCAATCGATCTTGAACAAAGTGGCCAAGCAATTGAAGTGACTCCGCCGCGATAAGTCGTGTCTCCACTCCAAACAATCGACTCTCGAGAGCATGAAGAAGCACCAAACAATTCGGCGCAAGAGCCACAAAGGCAGCGAATGGGATCTTCAATGGCAGGAGCACTGGAGCAAGGTCGGCCTGCCCGGCTACGAGTTGCCGGTGGGCGGGCGCGGCGCCGAGGAACGCGAGTTCCTCGGCCAGGCGCGCACGCCTGCGGGAGAAAGGCAGCGCCTCAAGCGCATCACCGACGAGTTCGCCCGCGCGTTCCGGGCTCTGTACCCGGTCGGCCCCGCGGTGACGGTCTTTGGCTCGGCGCGGTTCAAGGAGGATCATCGCTACTATAGACTGGCCCGGGCGGTGGGCGCGGAACTGGCCAGGGCCGGCTTCGCCACGCTCACCGGCGGCGGACCGGGCATCATGGAGGCCGCCAATCGCGGCGCGCATGAAACGGGCGGAGCCAGCTACGGGCTGAACATCATCCTGCCGCACGAGCAATCCGCGAATCCTTACGTGGATGACAGTATCGAGTTCCGCTATTTCCTCACTCGCAAGGTGTGTCTCGTAAAATACTCCTGCGCGTTCATCGTCATGCCCGGGGGGCTGGGCACCCTGGACGAACTGTTCGAGGCGGCCACGCTCATTCAGTGCCAGAAGATCGGCCCGTTCCCTCTGATCCTGATGGGCGGGAAATTCTGGGACGGTTTCAAGAAGTGGGGCGAGTTCATGATGAGGCAGGAGGTCTTCGCGCGCGAGGAGATTGGCTTCGGCCGCATCACCGATTCGCCCAGGGAGGCGGTGGACCTCATCGTCCGCGGGCTGCCGCCCGCCGTTCGGGCGCGCCTCAAGCCCGCGGCAAAGCGCTGACGCCGTTTCCGGCGAGCGCGGCCACGCCCTCCAGTCGTTAAGCCATGCGAAAGCCATTCTTCAGAATCGCGGGGCGCGTCGCAGCCGTTCCCGTCTGCCTGGTCCTGGCGACGCTGGCGCAGCGAGTAATGGCCCAGACTCCGTTGGATGAGGAGGCGCCCTGGCCGCGGGTCCGCTCCACCAATGGCCACGAGGTGACCCTGCACCTGCCACAGGTGGAAACATGGAGGAGCAATTGGTTTCGCGCGCGAGCGGCGGTCGAGGTCAAGCCCGCGAAGACCCGGCAGGAACTGCTGGGGGTGGTGTGGTTCGAGGCGCATGGCAGCGTGGACCGGAACGCAAGGCGGGTCACCCTGGATCGCCTCGAGATCACCCGGGCGCGGTTCCCGGATGCGGCGGACCAGGGCAGCAATGCGCTGGCCATCGTGCGCCAGGCCCTGCCTTCGGGAGCGCGCACGGTCTCGCTGGATTACCTGATCGCCTCCCTGGGATTTGCCCAGGCGGCGGCCCGCCAGGGACCCCGCGGCCTCAACCACACTCCGCCCGAAATCCTCTGGGCGACAAACCGCACCGCGCTGGTCTTGATCGACGGCGAGCCGGTGTTGCGCCCGGTTCCAGACCAGCCGCTCGATCGGGTGATCAACACCCCGGCGCTGCTGGTTTACGACAAGGCCGCCGCCCGGTTCTACCTTGAAGGCGACGGCCAGTGGTTCGCCGCCGGCTCGCTGAAAGGTCCGTGGTCCCTGGCTCAGAATCCGCCGGCGGCGGTGGCCGCTCTGTCGTCCGCGTCCTCTCCGGGGTCCAATGCTCCGGCCGGAGACCCTCCGCCCCGGATCGTCGTCAGCACCAGTCCTGCCGAATTGCTGGTGACCGCGGGGCTGCCGGATTTCAGACCCGTCGCTGGAACCGCGCTGCAATACGCGGCCGACTCGGACAGCCAACTCTTCTTCCACACCACCGAGCGCGAGGCCTATGTGCTGATCGCCGGCCGGTGGTTCAAGGCGAAGTCCCTCAACGGCCCCTGGACCCATGTGGCTCCCCGGGACTTGCCGCCGGACTTCGCGCGCATTCCGCCCGGCAGTCCGCAAGCGATCGTGCTGGCCTCGACACCCGGCACGCCTCAGGCCGAGCTGGCCTTGATCGCCAATGCGGTTCCCACCACCGCGACGATCAAGCGCCGCGAGGCGAAGTTCGAGCTTTCCTACGACGGCGAGCCGCAGTTCAAGCCCATCGAGGGAACCGGCTTGAGCTACGCGGTCAACGCGGCGCTCCCCGTCATCCTCGTCGGCGACTCCTGTTACGCCTTGGACAACGGCGTCTGGTTCGAGGCTTCCTCTCCCGCAGGCCCCTGGACGGTGGCGGCCGAGGTCCCGGAAGACATCTATACCATTCCCCCCAACTCCCCGGTGTACTACGCGACGTTTGCGCGCGTTTACCAGGCCACCGACGACGAGGTGGAGGTGGGTTACACGCCCGGCTACCAGGGAGCTTACGAGGACGAGGGCACGATCGTTTACGGCACCGGCTGGAACTATGAACCGTGGTCCGGCGATCAGTACTATGGCTGGGGCTGGACCTGGGGCTACAGCTACGTTTACGTGCCGTGGTACCAATGGTGGACCTGGCGGCCGTGGTGGAATCCTCCCGAGGGCCTGCGGGCCGCCCTGGTGGAGAACATCTACGCCCGGTGGCAGGGGCGCAACGGCGTGGTTCACTATGACGGGGCTGCGCCCCTGGCTCCTCTGGCTCCTCTGGCCCCGCTCGCTCCCCTGGCGCCCCTGGCGTCGTCTGCAGGTTACTCGGGGCATCCCGCTCTCTATGGACGTTTTGCCGGGAGCGCGCGTCCGGCCCCGCTGGCCCCGCCCGCAAACTCGATTGCACTGAATCCCTATTCCCGGCCGGAGACCCCTCTGCGCGCGGGAGAGATGCCCCGTGGCGCTCAATTGCTTTCCGCCGTCCGGCAGGCGCCGGGCGCCGGCCGCGACCTCTACGCGTCGCCGGATGGGAGCATTTACCGCCGCAAGCCCGACGGCTGGTATCGCCGCCAAGCCAGCGGCGATTGGAGCTTTTTCGCTCCAACCCAGGGCCGGATCGAGCGCGACCGGCTGGCCTCCGCGCGCGCGGGACAGCCAGGAGGCGCTGGCGCCGTCTATCGACCTGTGGGGGATGGCGCTGCCGGTGCGGCGAGGCTGCAGGCGCGGGGCGGCCGGGCGCCGGACACCGGTTTCCAGCCGCGCGCCCAGGAGGTCGCGGCTCTCGAACGCCAGTATTACGCGCGGTCTCTGGGCCAGTTGCGCGCTCAGAACTGGCGGGGCCCGGCCAACGCCGGCCGGCCCATTCGCGCGGGAGGCCGCCGGAGATGAGCCTTCACCCGCGCTGCCTGCCGATGCTGGCCCTGCTGCTGGCCTGCCCGGGGATTTGCGCCGCTGCCAGCGGCAAGGCGCAGACAGTCGAGCAATTGCGGGCCGCCCTCGGTCAAGACCGCTTTGTTCCCCGCGCCTTCCTCAAAGGCGACCAAGTCCGCCTCTACTTCACCAACGCGGAGCAGCGCCTGAACCAGGAGGCCGATCTGGCCACGTCGGATGCGGGGTTTGCGGCTCGATTCAGACGCGAACTCTTTGAAACCGATGTCCAGAAATCTTTCGAGCTGAAAGAGCCCGCTCCGGTGGATTGGACCGATCACCTGGCGGACAGCATCCTGAACCAGTTCTGATGGATCAGATCGTGTCATGCTCACTGTAACCCTCATCGCGGCCGGCTTGGTTGCCGTAACGGTGGCTGTGCATGCCGCCGGCTTCGCGCTGGTGGGCGGCGCGGCCGAAATGGCCTCGGCCTTTTCCGCCGCGCGCAAGAACCGGCTGGACCTGAGCGTGGGCATTGCCCTGGGAAGCGCCTCCCAGATCGCGCTCTTTGTCGCCCCGGTCCTGGTGCTGCTCAGCTACTTCCTGGGCCCGACTCCGATGGATCTCCAGTTCTGGCCGGGCGCGGTCGTCATGATCCTGATCGCCACGCTCACCGCCTGCCTGGTGACCAACAGCGGCCGATCGGTTTGGTTTGTCGGCGTATTGTTGCCGATGGTGTATCTGATCTTTGCGATGACCCTTTACCTGCTGCCGCCCCGGACTCCCTAAGAAGGCCCAACAGCGAACACTGCCGACCCGCTTACCCGATTCACGCCATGCCAGAGGAAAACATCAAAACCTCCAAACGGGTTCTGGAGCCCTACGACCGCATTTCCGAAGTGCTCTTCGGATTGATCATGGTTCTGACCTTCACCGGTTCGCTGAGCGTGGCCGAGGCCGGGCGCGACGATGTGCGCACCATGCTGATCGGCGCCCTGGGGTGCAACCTCGCCTGGGGGGTCATTGACGGCATCCTCTACCTCATGGGTTGTCTCGCCGACAAGGGCCGCAATCTCAAGACCCTTCACGCGGTCCGCGGCGCCCGCGCTCCCGAGGCGGCGCAAAAGCTCATTGCCGACGCGCTTCCCTCGGTGATCGCCTCGGTGGTGCAACCGGCGGAGTACGAGGCAATCCAGCAGCGGTTGCGGGAGCTGCCCGAGCCGCCCGCGCGCGCCCGCCTGAGCCGGACCGATTGGATGGGCGGGCTGGGCGTGTTTCTCCTGGTGTTCCTTTCCACGCTTCCGGTGGTGATCCCATTTCTGTTCGTCAGGAACGCCTTTCTGGCTCTCCGGATCTCCAACGCCATCGCCGTCACCCTGCTCTTTGTCGTTGGATACGCCTTCGGAAGGGTCACGGGAAGCCGCCCCTGGGTGACAGGGATCGCCCTGGTCATCCTGGGCGCCGCTTTGGTGGCCATGACCATGGCCCTGGGGGGCTGAAGACATGAGCGCACCGCGAACCATCCCGAGTCTCGCCCTCCGTTTGGCCGTTCTGCCGCTGTTGGCTCTGCTGGCGCCGAATACGCCCGCCTCCACAACCACGAACGAGCCCCCCTCACCAACCAACGCCCCTTCCAAGTTTGTGTCTCCCGAGGACGGCTGGCTGGATGTGAGCGCCTTCCTCGACGAGAAGTATGGGTTCCTGCCGGTGGCAATCCCGATCACCGAGCCGGCGGTGGGTTATGGCGCGGCCGGAGGCCTGGCCTTCCTGAGCCGACCGTTGTCCGAGGCGCGAGCGGGTTTCGGTCGGCCGGACATCACGGCCGTGGGGGCGCTCGGCACGGAAAACGGTTCCTGGGGCACGGTGGCCGGGGATGTCCGCCACTGGCTGGATGACCGTCTGCAGACGGTGGCGGGCGTGGTCTATGCCTCGGTCAACCTGGACTTCCATGGCATCGGCAGGGACAACGACCTGTTCGATCGCCCCTTGCGCTACAATCTCGAACCGAAGGGAGGCATGGTCCAGGGCAAGTACCGTTTGGGCGGCTCGCCCGCCTGGGCCGGGCTCAGCTATGCGTTTGCGGCGACGCGCGTCACGTTCGACGCCGCCGCGGAAGCGGCGAAGCTGCCCGAGTTTCAACGCGATTCCAGCGTCGGCGGACTGACTCCCTCCCTGACCTACGACACGCGGGACAACATCTTCACTCCCACGCGGGGGACGTATGCGGAATTGACGGGAGGGCTCTTCAGCGAAGCGCTGGGCGGCGACGATGACTTCCAGCGGGCGCGCTTCATCGGCATGCAATACCTGCCGCTGGGCAGCCGCTTCTACCTTGGCCTGCGCGCCGAGGCTGCGGCGAGTTTCGGGGCCGCGCCGTTCTATCTGCATCCGTTCATCAACCTTCGGGGCGCCCCCATCATGCGCTACCAGGGCGAGGACGTGGCGCAGATCGAGGCGGAGCTGCGATGGCAATTCTGGAAGCGCTTCAGCCTGGTGGGCTTCGTCGGGGCCGGCGCCGCCTGGAACGACTTCGAGCGCTTCGACAGCTCGCAGACCGTGGTCACAGGCGGAACCGGTTTTCGCTATGAACTGGCGCGCAAATACGGAATTCACATGGGACTCGATGTCGCGTTTGGCCCGGATAACGCCGCCGTATATGTCCAGGTGGGCAGCGCCTGGGCCAGACCGTGATATGAATCTGAGCAGGCTCCATTCCCTTGGGCTCGCAGCCCTGGCGTTTGCGGTTGGCATCGCGCGGGTCCCGGCGCAGGAGGCGGCGGGCTCGGGGCCTCCCGTCATGGCCACCAACCGGACGGTCGCGCTTCCTGCGGAGCCGGACGAAAAGGAGTGGACGTTTGCCGCCTCGGCCAGCCTCTACATTGTTCCGGAAAGCCGGGAGTATGCGCAGCCCACCTTGGCCGCCGACCGCGGTTGGTTGCATCTGGAGGCGCGCTACAACTACGAGAACCTCGAGACCGGGTCGGCCTGGGTGGGCTATAACTTCGCGGGCGGGCGCAAGCTCGAGTGGGAGATCACCCCCATGCTTGGCGGCGTGTTTGGAGACACCATGGGCATCGCCCCCGGCTATAAGGGCTCCCTGACCTGGTGGAAGCTCGAACTCTACAGCGAAGGCGAATTTGTCATCGACGCCCGGGATTCCTCCGGCGACTTCTTCTACACCTGGTCCGAGTTGAGCTACTCTCCTGTCGAGTGGTTTCGCTTGGGCCTGGCGGCCCAGCGAACCAGGGCATACGAGACGGAGCTGGATATCCAGCGGGGGTTCCTCGTGGGGTTCTCCCATCGGAGCGTCAACTTGACCGCCTATGTCTTCAACCTTGGCTGGACGGATCCGACGGTCGTGTTGACCGTGGGGGTGGAATTCTGAGCCATGACACTCCTGGCCATCTTCCTCGCGCTGGTTTTCCTGCAGGTCCTGCTTTCGGCGGCGTTGGAGAAGAGCTGGGTGACCCCGCCCATGATCTTCGCCGGCGCGGGAATGGGGCTCCTGGTTCTGATGCCAGGGCTGCATGACCAGGCTGGCAGCCTCGAATTATGGCTGCATCTTGCCGAAGCGGGGTTGGTGCTGCTCCTCTTCACCGACGCGTCTCGCACGGACCTGCAGGTGCTCCGCCGCATCCGCGGCTTGCCGGGTCGCCTCTTGAGCGCCGGCATGCTGCTGACGCTGCTGCTTGGAGCTTTGTTGGCGCTGGCCTGTTTCTCGCGGCTCACCGTGTGGGAGGCCGGCATCCTGGCAGCCATTCTCGCTCCCACCGACGCCGGCCTTGGCCAGATCATCGTGAACAGTCCGCGAGTGCCTGTCAAAATCCGGCAGGCCTTGAATGTGGAAGCGGGGTTGAATGACGGGCTTTCGGTGCCTTTTCTGCTCTTCTTTATCGCGCTGGCTGGAGCCGGCGCGGAGGGAAACCACGCCAGTCTGCTGCGGTTCATCGTCGAGCAGTTGGGCGGCGGCGTCCTCATTGGGGGCGGCATCGGCGGGGTCGGCGGCTGGCTGCTGAACGTCGCGACTCGGCGCCGGTGGATGACCGCGGCGTCGCAGCAGCTCGGCGCCGTGGCCCTGCCGCTGTTCTGCATCCTGGCATCGGAAGCCTGCGGCGCGAGCATGTTCATCGCCGCCTTTGTCGCCGGCCTGGCTGTCCAGCTCCGGTTTCGCGAGGCCGGGCGACACAGCGTGGAATTTACTGAGAATTGGGGGCAACTGCTCAACCTTTCGGTGTTCTTTCTGTTCGGAATGATCGTGGCGAAGGACTGGACGCGCTTCGGCGCGGCGCACGCGCTCTATGCCATCCTCAGTCTGACCGTCGTTCGCATGATCCCGGTGGGTATCGCGCTGAGCGGTGCCGGGCTCGGCAGGGCAACGGTGCTCTTCATGGGCTGGTTCGGTCCGCGCGGCCTGGCTTCGATCGTTCTGGGGCTGGTCTATCTCGAGCACACCGCCCGCCATCCGGGGGAGTCCACGATCCGCCTTGCGGTGATGATGACGGTGCTCTTGAGCATTATGGCGCACGGCTTGAGCGCCGTTCCCGGAATTCGACTTTACGCCCGACATCTCCGTCGGCTGCCTCTCGGGTCTCCCGAACTGGACGAGGGCGCTTGCGGGGAGTCGCGCGATGCTTCGGCCACACCCACCAAACACCCCTAAGACAAAACCATGAAAATCACCCTTGTTGGAGCCGCCGGCGGCGAAGTCACCGGCTCGGCGTATTATGTTCGGACCAAAGATGCCGGCGTCCTCGTGGACTGCGGGATGTTCCAGGGCGGCAGGAAATCCGAGGCGCTCAACCGCCCCCCGACGGGCGCGAAGCAGAAGCTTGACGCGGTCCTGCTCACGCATGGGCACCTGGATCACTCGGGCCGCCTGCCCCTCCTGACGAAGCGCGGACACCACATGCCGATCTATGCCACGCCCGCCACGATCGAGATGGCCTCGCTCATCCTGCGCGACTCGGCCCGCCTGCAAACGGCCGACGCCGAGCGGCAGAACCGCAAACGCCAGCGCGCCGGCGAGGCGCCGATGGAGCCGCTCTACACGCCGCCGGATGCCGAGCAGGCCATCCAGTGCTTCCGGCCCGCCCCCTATCGCCAACCGGTGGCCGTGGCGCTGGGAATCAAGGCCGTCTGGGCCGAAGCCGGGCACATGCTCGGCTCGGGCAGCATCCGGTTGATCGTCGAGGAGGACGGCAGAAGCGGGTCATCTTCTCCGGCGATCTCGGCCCCAGGGGGGTGCCCATCCTGCGGGATTTCGACCCGTTCCACGAGGCGGACATGGTCTTCGTCGAGTCCACCTACGGGGACCGCGACCACCGGCCCTTCAACGAGACCGTGGACGAGTTCGTGTCGATCGTCAAAAACACGGTCGAGCGCGGGGGCAAGATGCTGGCGCCGACGTTTGCTGTGGGCCGGGCGCAACTCCTGACGGGTCTTTTGGGCTGGATGTTCCGAAACCGCAAGGTTCGGCCCTTCCCCATCTTCCTGGACAGCCCCATGGCCATCCAGGCAACGAACATCTACGTCAAGCACCGGGAGCTCTTCGACGACGGGATGGTGAAATTCCTGCGCGAGAAGCCGCTCCGCGACGATCTCAAGACCATGAAGCTCTGCGCCACCGCGGAGGACTCCATGAAGATCAACGATCAGCCCGGGCCGTGCCTGGCGATGGCGGGCGCGGGCATGTGCAACGCGGGACGCATCCTGCACCATCTCAAGGCCAATCTCTGGAAGCCGGAGACGCACGTGCTCATCGTGGGCTACCAGGGCGAGGGTTCGCTCGGGCGGCGCCTGGTCAACGGCGAGAAGACCGTGAGCATTCACGGACAGAAGATCGCCGTCAAAGCGCAGGTGCACACCCTGGGAGGCTTCAGCGCGCATGCGGGGCAAACCGATCTGCTGACCTGGTTCAGCGCGCTCGCTCCGGCGAAACCGCGCGTGGTGGTGGTCCACGGGGAAGACCGCCAGCGCGAGGCGCTGGCAAAGAAGATCCAGGAGCGCTTCAAGCTCCCTTCCGCTCTGCCCGAAATGGGCGAGACCATCGAACTCTGAGCCAAGGATCTCGCGGAAACAGCCGAGCCTCGGTGCCCATCGCGGGCAGGGTACCGGGAGAAGGACGGACTATTGCAGGAGGCCTCGGATGCGGCTGACCTCTTGCAGGACCGCCGGGCTGGCGAGTTCTGCCGATCGGGGCTGAACGCGGGCGTCGAAGACCGATCTCGCCATGTTCGCCGCCTTGCCCCGGGCCTCGGCGGTTTGCTGGTCGGCGGGAAGGCGGTCGAATCGGGCCAGGGCCGCGGCGGCGTCCCGATAGGCTGACCACACAAACTCGGGAGCAACCGACCGCCGGCTCCATGCCAGGACGCGCCGCTGGTCGGCGGCGCAAAACGCCGACAGCGGCAGGGTCAGCGTGGCGCCGTTGGTTCTGGCCAGGGTCACGGTGGCGCCGTCGAAATGCTCGAGGTTTCCTTGGATGACCTTGGCCGCCTGGTTCGTCCACAATTCGGCCCAGGCGCGTTCAGCGGCCAGGAGCAGCAGCAACGCCAGAATGCGGCCAATCATGATCATGGTCGCCTCGCTTACCTGGCCCGGAGGCGGAAGAAATGCGCCGGGGCCGGGGGCTGCACGAAGAACGTCAGCGGCTGGTCGCCTCCCGCGACCGGAACCGTCGAGAGGGCGCCATCCAGCGTGAGAGAAGCCGGGCAGGAGGCCCAGGCGGGAGCACCCAGGCTTGGGCTGGATTCCAGCCAGTAGAGCACACCCGGAATCGGGCTCAGAGTGAAGCTGAGCCGGCCGTTGGGGTGCTGGGTCAGGGCGTTCATGCGCACCTCGTCCCCCGGCAAAAACGGAAAGGATCCGTAGAGGAACTCCTGATCGTCCGGCATACCGTCTCCGTCCAGGTCCCGGCCGGGCCCCACTTGCGAAAGGCTGCTGACGCTCCCCGAGCTGTTGGCGATGACCATCTGTTCCCAGGCGTCCGGCAGCCCGTCCCCGTCGCTGTCCGTTCCGAGGATCAGGTTCATGTTGACGGTTCCCCCGTTGCCCGGGGCCACGAAGGCGCTGGGGCCGATGGTGGGCTGGGTCACCGCGCCGATGCGAACCCGCACGGTTACGGTGTCCCCGGGAACCAGGTCCGCGGCGGCGGCGGTCAGCGGATCGCTGACGTTGATTTCCAGCCGGTAATTGGAGCGCGCCGGCTGAACGCTCACCGTGGTCCGCGCCAATTCGTTGGTTCCCTTGAAGGCGGAGACGATGGCGCTTCCCGGACCCAGGCGCAGGCCGTAGGTGTCGCGGATGACGCCGTGCACGATGACCGAGGGGCGCAGAGTGGAGGCGGACACCAGGCCGGCTCCGAACGCCAGCCCTGTCAGCGCGACAAGTAGTTTCATGTTCATCGTCTTGGTTGGAAGGGCGGCAGGCGTTCAGTTGCCGGAGTAGGAATAGGTGAGGAAGAACAGCCGGATATCCTTCACCCCGTTGCCGTCGTAAACCCCGGCGCCGGGGGCCAGCTCGCGTCCCTGGATGAACTGCTCGAGGCCCTGGGCGGGGTCGGAGAGCAGGGTGCCGCCCGGAATGATCAGCAGCCAGCGGCCGTTCCAGACGGAGCGGCCGATCAGCCGCGAGTTCAGCGTCATCTCGCTCACGTTGAAGCCGCTGTCGTGGTAGGCGCGCATCGAGGGCACGCGCCGCCGCGCAAAGAACTCGCCGCCGAGCACGTCCGTGCGCACGTTCCAATCCGAGCGCATCCAGGATTCGTTCGAGAGCGGGTAAGGGATCGGGAGAGCCTGGTCGAGGATGCTCCAGGACCGCACCGTCTCTCCCACGCCGTCGGGCACCCGCATGCGGTCCGCCCCGACCGGCACGAGATAGACCCTGGGCTGGTTCGCCAGGGTGGTGCTCCGGTAGTTCGCGAACCACACCCCGATGCCGCGCACCTTGGTGGCGAAGTGCGTCGAGTCGTAAGCGTTGTCGCCGGCCGCCAGCGGCAGACCAAAGAAGTTCCGGCCGAAATCGACGGTGGTGCTGAAGGGAATGACCAGCCCCGGCTGGGCCGCGCCCCCCGGCGTGAAGGGCAGGCAGTGCGTGCGGTACTCGAGCACGTCGCGCACGTCCGCCACCTTGTAGCGCGACAGCATTTCGCGCCAGGACTTGTCGAACGGATCCCCCGCCGGAATCCGGAACATCTCGCCGCGGAGCGAGAAGACGCCGGTCTCGGTCTGAGGGTTGTTGAAGTTCAGCCGGCCCTTGAGCACGGACCAGTTGGCGTTCATGCGGGCCATGATATCCGCCAGGCCGGGGTCGCCAGTCGAGCCCGCCGGCAGCGGCAGCCCGTCCGACGCGAACAGGCCCAACGCGCGCGCGCGCGTGATCTTGGAGAGGAACTCGCGGCCCGGAGCGCCCACGGCGCCGTCGTTGCGGAGGAGCCCGGTTTCGTAGTCGTAGGCCTTCGCGGCCAAATAGACGTAGCGGCGGGCCATGGCGAAGGTCTGATCGTAGCGCACCAGGTCGTCGTTGCGGACGATCTGGTAAGCCATGTTGCGGTAGCGGCGCCCGGTCAGGTCGCTGGCCCAGATCCGGCGCGATTGCTCGCGCTCGACCTGGATCATGTCCCCGGCGGCCACCGCCCGGGCATATTGCATGCGGAAGG
This sequence comes from Verrucomicrobiota bacterium, assembly GCA_022711695.1. Classification (GTDB taxonomy): domain Bacteria; phylum Verrucomicrobiota; class Verrucomicrobiia; order Limisphaerales; family JACRJZ01; genus JACRJZ01. Next base: position 35,045 of record JAKLEJ010000001.1, read on the forward strand.
TCTCGGCCTTCTGCAGGGCGACGTCGAGCTTGTCCAGCGAGCTGAGATAGGCCAGCGAGGCATCGACCACTTTCAAGGCCAGCTCGGTGGATTCCTTGCCGATGCCCGCGGCGGTCTTGTTCAGCTCGATGATCTTCTTGCCTTTCTCGATGTCCTCCTCGGTGGCCAGGATGTGCTCCTGGTTGGCCAGCTTGCCGATGAGGCTGGCGGCGTTCACGGCGGCCGTTGCGGCGCGGACCGGCCCGCGCACCGCCGCCCCGATGTCGAACGAAAACCCGGCCACGGCAGGAATGGCGGCCTCGATGGCGTCGTACACTTCCATCCCCGTGTCATAGACCTGCTGCACCAGGGCCACGGCCTTGTTCACCACGCTGCGGATCTGCTCGAGGGAATTCTGGTTGTCGAGGGCGTCCACCGCGCCGTAATAGGTGGTGATTTCGGCCCCGATTTTGTTGCGATACTCCGTGTCGGCCACGGTGACCTTCTTAAAGAGGTCTCCCGAGTTGCCCAGGGCCTCGGTGGCCTCGCGCAGCGCCAGCACATACTGGCTCATGGCCACCTGGATCTCGCCCTCGGCGCGCCGCGCGGACGTATAGTTGTCGGGCTTGGTCGGCAATCCCTCCGTGCCCACCCAGAAGGTCAGCCGGTTGGTCTGGTAGGTGATGTTCGGCCCCTTGATGGCGAGCTCGTTGAGGGTCTCCGTGGGCCCGACCCAGTTGCTGATGAATTCGTCGATCTCGTCCACGGGCGCGCTGATCACGCCGTCAAACCAGGCCGCCGCCTCCTGCACCGCGCCGATGATCGCGCCCTCGATGCTGTCGTAGGCGCCAAAGACCTCGTCGTAGAAGCCCAGCAGTTCGGCGTTGCCCAGCGATTCCAGCGCCCGCCGGCTCATCTTCGCCTTGCCCAGGACGTCCAGATACTTGGCTTTGTATTCCTCGTACTTCTGCGCGTACTTCGGGTCGATGAACCCGAGGATATCCTCGATGGCCAGGTCCGGGTCGGACGAAGGCAGCGGGGGCACCAGTTCGCCCGGTTTGTAGGTGCGGATGCCGCTGCCGGCGATGATGGGCTTGACGATGTCGCTCTGAATCACCGAGGTGTTCAGTGGCAGGCGGCCAAAGAAGTCGTAGCGGTTGATGTAATTATAGTGAGTGAGGTCCGGCCCGAGATAGCCCTCGGGGTAGAGCTTGCCCGGCCCGATGTCCTCCTGGTAGGGGAAGCCATAGATGTCCAGAAGCTGCCGCTCGTAGGCCTTCTCCTGCTCCATGACCGTGATGTCGAGGTCGCGCTGCTCGTTCTGGTCCCGAATGGCCGCCGTGCAGGTCTGCACGCGCTCGAAGACGCCCCGGGCCACCTTGAGGGCCTCCATGGCCTTGGTGTAAGCCTGCTCGAAATGGGTTTTGCCCTGGTCGATTTCAGCCGGGCTGATGTCGAAGGGCACGGCGCCTTCCCCCAATCCCAACGGGTTCATGCCGCGGTCGGCCATATCGACCACCTGCTGGACGTCGTTGGCCGCCAGCACAATCTGGGTCAGTTCGGGCGCCGTGGTCCGGTCGATGACGGCCAGCGGATTCAGGTTAGTGGGGTTCGAGGTGTGCGGGAGCAGGGCGTTGGCCATCAGCCAGTCGAAATATGCTCCCATGCCCACGCGCGCCCCCCATTCCCCGACGCCCCAGACCCGGTTGGTCTGGATGTCGCGCTGGACCGTCCAGGGCTCGGCGGCGCCTTCCTCATAGAGGCGGCTGTAGGTGCGATCCAGGATGGCCAGGCCGGCCCGCGCCTTGGCGGCGGCGGCCGCCGCAAACTTGACCTCGTGCAGGGCGGACATGGTGACCTCGACCGTGCCCACGCGAATGCCCTCGAGCTGCGGGAACCAGGTGAAGTTGCGGTGGCGCCAGAGGTAGTAATAGGATTTCACCGCCGAGAGATAGTGTCCCCAGGCGTCGCCATGGCCCTGCGGATAGAGCTTGGCGGCGTCCGCCGCATCCACCACCCCGTTTTGGTCCCCCTTCAGATCCGAGATGCCATAGTTGAGCACATACGCGGCCTGCCCGTGCGTGATGTCGGCCGTGAAGTTCCAGGGCAGGCGGTTGTAGATGGGGAATTCCGTGGCCGGGGGGTTCAGGGGCACGGAGCAATCCCGTCCTCGCAGCAAGGCCAGCTCCTCATCCAGCAACGTGGGCACGATGTTCTGGAAGCTATAGATCGACGACGCCTCGCCGGCCAGCGCCGGGTCGCTGTTGCCCAGCGAGACCGTGGAATTCATGGCGTCGGCATAGGCTTCGTTGCCCAGCACCATGTAGAAATCGTTAAGACGGCCCGCGGCCAGCATCAGCGCCAGGCAAACGCTCAGTTCGGTGGGGGCGTAATCGAGCGTGCTGTCGATGCTCAGCCCGCGCGACTGCTCGAGCACGGTCTGGTAGATGGGGATCAGCCCGTAGCTGTTGAGGGCGTCCAGGTTCAGCGGGATGTCGCCGGCGTAAGGCTGGCCGGCCTGTTGCACCATGCTCAACTGCAGGTTCACCGCGTAGTTCATGTAGTCCCGGATGCGCTGGTCGAACGGATTGATCGCCTTGAGGACGCGCTTGATCCAGCCTTCGCAAAGGGCCGGCGTGGTCCACCCGCTCCAATCCGCGCCGACGATGGCCTTGATGCCGCTGTTGGTGGCCATGTAGCGGCAGCGCACGTAGGCGTCCGCCAGCCCGAACTCGCCCGACGAGCCGAAGAGAGTGGTGTAACGCCCCTTGCCCAGGTCGGGCGGTATCAGGGTGAGCCAGTCGGAATCGTTGGTCGAGGCCACCCCCGAGGAGGTCGGCCGCGAATACTGCCACTCGAAGACCCAGTTGGTGGGAACGCCGGAAAAATCCCCGATGTGGCGCAGGGTCATGTATTTGTCGAGCGGGTTGGAGGACTGGATCACGTCGATGCGTCCGCGGAACAGGTTCGTAGCGACCCGCATGACCTTCATGCTGATGGGGTCCCCCCGGTCCACCATGTCCAGGTTGGTGCTGTTGTTGAAGATGAGCGTGACATACCCCGCTCCGAAGCCCGGCGTGCACAGCGCCAGGCTGTCGAAGGGGACGTTCTCGTCGATCGAGGTGATGCGCGTGGTGGGAAGCTGGTCGATGGCGTTGCTCCAACTGCCGTCGATGCCCACCACCCGGTTCGGGTTCTTGGCCAGATCGATCAGATCGGGCGTCATCAGGTTCAGCCGCAGGTAGTGGTAGTTGGGATACTCGACAAAGAGCCCTTTCAGTTGCAGGCGCTCGACCGGATCGGCGGTGGGCACGAAAAAGAGGCGCTCCCGCAGGTCCGGGTCCAGGTCGGAGAAGAAGGTGTTGCCGCTGCGCGGATCCCGCATCGCCCGCATGCGAGGCGGCACGTTGGTGAGCACGACTTTCCGCGCCCGGGTGGGGTCGATCAGCACCGCGCTCTCGGCGTCGTCGCCGAAGCGGGCCACGGACTGCTGATAGACGATCCGCACGCTCTTCTGGCCGCGCACGGCCGGAAGGCTGTTCTTGGGCAGGGTGAGGGTGTCGCCGATCGAAAGCGTGGGGATTATGACCGGCCACTGGATCTCGAAGTTCACCCGGATGGGGCGGCCGTTGAGAACGGTGACGTCGGAGGGGGTGTTGGCCTCGTTGGCTTCGAGCGCGCTGAGCCACGGGATTTCGGTCAGGAGTTCGGGCTGCTGGTCCGGCGGCAACTGCGGAATCCAAAAACCGTTCTGGAGGGGATAAAAGAACCGCATGCCGATGTTCAGCTTGCCGCCGTTGTTGTGAGCCTGCTTGGCCCAGAGATAGTTCAAGCGGTCGCGGAAGACGTAGATTTGGTCCGCCTTGTCGCTGTCCGTTCTGAGGCAGTTGTCCGGCAGCACCGAGCGCAACGGCGACGGAGGCTGAATCATCTTGCCGGCCTCGATCCGCTGGGCAAAGCGGGGATAATCGCGGTTGGTGACCACCACCTGGTAAACATCGATGGCTCGCCGCCAGTCTCCCGCCGCCGGGGTGTACTCGACCAGGGCGAAAGGCCAGGAGGTGGCCTGATCGCTGGCGTTGGTAACGTTGAGATCGTTGCGCAAGGCGTAGGCGATCGGCCCCAGCAGGAGCGCGTGTTCCTCGTTCGGATTGTAGCCGGGAGAGGCGCCGTCGTTTTGCACGTAGATCCTTGGCTGCATGTTGGGGTAGGCTTTGCCGCTCCGCCGCAACGGCACGTTGGCCCCTGTGGCCGTGTTCAGTTCCACCAGGTTGGCCTGAAGACCGGTCACCAGAAACAAGCCCGTCCGATCGATCGGCGTCGGGCCGGTCTGGACACGGGCCGGGTCGTAGTCGAAGACGAAAAGCAGGGCTGGGTTCGAGTTTTCGTCGATGGGCGCGGCGAAGGCGAGAAAGACCTCCTCATCGGTGCGCTCCCCGAACCACATGCGGGTCTCATCCATCGACCCCTGGAACAGGCCAAAGAAGGTCCTGGCGCCCGTGCCGGTGAAGGAGCGCACCGCTCCCAACTCCACCGAGTTAGCCATGTAACCGCCCAGGTCAACCGGCAGATTGGTGTGCCAGCCGGCCGGTTGGCCATCGACAAAGAACCGCAAGTCGCCGTTGGTCGAGTAAGCCAGGCCCAGGTGCGCCCACTCGTTGGTGAGCACGGAGGTCGTGGCAAACCACTCCTGGGTGGAAATCAAGCCGCCCGCGTAACCCGCCAGCCGCGCTCCCACCAAGCCGTCCTTGACGAAGAGCGACAGGGCGTTGGAGCCGTTGGCCGAAGTCATGGCCATCACCCCGCAGTAACCGGTGACCACATTCGGCCGAATCCAGGTTTCGAAGGTGAAACCCTGGCCGTAGATGGGATTGCCCCAGCCGCCGGGCGGAAGGTTCGTGACCGTCGCCGTCCCCTGGATCAGAACCGGGCCCTGCTTGAAGAGCAAGCTGCCCGTGCGGTCGTCATAAAGGCCGCCGTAAGCCGAGCCCTGAAAGCTGGCGATCACAATCTGTGGGGCCGCTTCCGGCCATTCGTTGCGGTAGTCGCACACGAGGGAGGGCCAATAGATCGAATGCGGGAATTCCTCCTTCTCGACCAGGGCGGTGGGGTTCGCCCACCACACGCTGAGATGGCCCTGATTCACCGGTGTCACTTGGGACTGAATGCCGGCAGGGTCGGCGGGGTACCCGCTCGGGTAGGCATACAGCGTCGGGTGGTAGCGGTCCCACCGGTCTCCGGCCACATTGGTGATGGAAGCGCCCGTCGGAGCGCTCTCGGGAACCCGGATTCGTCCCGGCCAGGCGTCATAGCGGTCTCCGGTCGGCGCGCCACTCTTCAAGAACGGACGGATTTCCTGACCGACGACCCAGGGGCTGACGCCCTGGTACACCAGCGGAGAAAGCTCCGAGACGATTCGAACGGTTTCAAAATAGACATCCTCGCCGACGGTGTACTTGATTGCGCACATGCCGGGCCTGCGGGCTTGCAGGGCCCCGCCGGTCACCGTCATGACGGCCGAAGAGGATTTGAGATAGGCGATCCCGCCCGCGGTGCTGGTCTCCTCGGCCTGGTAAGGCATGACTTGGGCGAGGACTTCCTGGGGATAATCCACCCGCCCGGGTTGGCCTCCGCGCCCCATCACCAGGGCGCAAAGCTGGCTGTCCAGATTCCAGGTGACATCGTAGTTATCCACCTCGAAGGGCCAGATCACGTCCAACTGCTCCTTGGCTTTCCAGAAGATCTCGATCTGCCAGGGCGCGTCCGTCGGGCGAATGGCCCACACCCACCCGTTGCGCTTGCCGAGCATATGCTTATAGACAAAGACCTGGTCGGGCCGGTTGCCGGTGGCGTCCACGCCGCCCCGGGTGATGTCGCAAAAGAGGGCGTTGGTGGGGTTGGCGTTGTTGCGCGGCATGAGGCGGTCGCCGACGTTCACGGCGATCGTGCCGCTCATGGGCTCGAGCACATCCACCACCTCGAAGCCCAGCAATTCCCGGTTGGTGTTGATGCCCTCCGGCCGGCGCGAGTAGGAGATCAGCACCCGGCCTTTGGCGCCGGCCATGGCCCGCAACTGGTTGTTCTTGACGAAGATGGAGGGGGGGCTGACCTGGCTGATGAGTTCGTTGGCGATGTTCGTCACATTGGCCGGATTAGTGTAGGGGTCGAGAATCTGCTTGTTATAGTAGATCTTGACCTCATAACTGCTGGCGAAATTGACACGGGGACCGGCGTACTGGCCCTCGGTCCAAAACAGGCGCACCGGCCGGCGCATCAGGTTCGGGCCGACCACGTAGGTCTGGGTGAAGCGATTGGTGGTGAGGGCGTTGGTCCACAACACCACCGCCACGCCTTCGTCCACCGCGATAAAGAGATTGGTGTTGGCGTAGGGCAGCCACTGAACGGCGGACGGATTGCCGTTGGTGCCCACCAGCGGAACCCATCCCTCGGCGGCCAGGGCGAGCGCCTCCGCCGGCGGGAACAAAGGATCGCCGACTCCGTACTGGGCCCCCAGCGGCACAATGCTGGCGCCGATGCGGCTGAGGCGAGCGTAGCCGTTGGTGGCGAGCGGCGCGTTAGTGCCCCGCCAATTGGTCAGGACCAGCGAACCGCCGCCGGGCGTGAAGGCGGAGGCCCGGTTCCACGCGCCGTTGCCCCAGGGCCCGTTGGCGTTGGTCGGGGTGAATGGATTGGGCGCGCCGGCTCGCAGTTGCGGAGCCTCGTATTGGGCTCGTCCCGGTTCGGCGAAGCCGAATGCCAGGAACGCGCCGGCCAGCCATGGCAGGCAGGCCCTCGAGGCCCGGAAACGTGGCTTGAGAGCGGTTTTCATCGCAGCGTCTCGAAGGAGGTTGCGCCATGCTATTGCGGATCGGTCAGCCCCTTGCGAATGCCCAGAAACCACATGTAGATCGTGCCCGCGGCCGGGTTGCTGACGAAGTCGATGCGCCCGCTCGCCGAGGTGGTGTAGCAGAAGGCGGCGCGAACCGCGGTGGAACTGCTCGAATAATACCCCGTCATGAAGATGTCGTAGTTGTCGGTGTTGATCCCATGGGCGATGGTGTTGAAGGCCGTGGCGGTATCGATGGATTTGGAGACGAACTTGGACACGAACATCGGCTGACCTCGGACGGTGACGTTGGTGCTGTTCAGGTTGATGCTGCGGCCGCCAATGGCCACCGACGTCCCGGCGGCGCCTCCCCCGGCGGGTGCGCCCATCGAAATCGAATCGGCCGCGTCGATCGTTTGCCAGTAAAACTGGTTCCCGTCGAAGACAAAGCGGGTGTCGTAGCCGATGGCCATGCTGCCGCCCCCGGCATAGAGGCGCAGCGTGGGGGAAGCGCCCTGGGGAACCACCTTGTTGGCGTAAAGGGTGTTGGCCGACGGCAGCCGGACCGACCCGTTCAGGGCAATTTCCCCGTTGGTGCTGGTAACGGCGGGGGTTTGGACGCCCTGGGGCGCGTCAAAGATGCCGTCGGCCCGTGTGGCATAGATGCTCTGGTGCGCGCGAAAGGCAAAGGGCGCGGTGAGAAACTGCTGGCGCGGCGTGGCCTCGGCCGGGCTGGCAATGGCGGCGCCGTTTTGATCCGTTCGGACCGTCAGCGCCATGTAGAGGGCGTCCGGGCTCGAGCCATCGGACCGCCACAGCACCTGCCAGATGGGCGGGTTGGTCACCCCGGGAATGGCCGAGCCCCCGGAGCCCAGGTTCACGGAGAAGTAGCCGTCCCTCGTGGGCACGGTGTAGCGCTCGCCCCAAAGCTTGTCCGCCGGCAGCGAGGAGGAAGCCGACTTGTACAGGGTGAGGTCGATAATGTGGTTGGCGTCCGCGTAGGGGCTGTTGGTCGGGGTCACCAGCCGGCCCTGGTAGTTGATGAACGCCGGCACCATCGTCAGCGAGGCTGGCGGATTGCCCGCCTGCGCCGCGTTGTGCCACACCATCAGTCCGATTGCCGCTAACTTGATTGCAGTCTTCATTCGTTCTCGTTTCAAAGGAGCCGGTGGCCCCGCATTGTTCGCTTCCTGACCGATCGCCCGGCCTTCGCCGGGCCCCCGCTGTGCTGTCGCTGTCGTCCCCCCGCTACTGGAGCAACGTGGTCGCCGTGGACGCCCGCTGCATCACGAACCGCCCCAGGACGCCGATCGCCCGGTTGGTGGCCTCCAGCGCGCCCCCCAAGCCATACACGCTCTCGCGGTACACTCCCCCACAGACCGTCTCTCCCAGGCGCGGATCAGGGTTCACCTGGTCCGGCCCCTGGAACACCAGTTCGATTTCGCGCCGCACGGAGAAGACCTCGACATCGCTGGCGTAAGGGATATCGTCCTCGGCCCGCCGCTCCTTGTTGTCGTGCAGCGGGGCAAAGGCATGGAGGAACGGATTCACCGGGTCATTGCGGGGCACATTCACCACGCCTCGAACCGCCTGGTTCGGAACTCCGAAGGCGCCGTTCGTCAGCAGCGTCGGGGCCATGAACGGGAAGTTCGCGCTCGAAAGCCGGAACACCTTGCCCTCCGGATACTGGGCCTTGTAGGTCGAGACGCGCGCCTCCGTGGCCATCAGCTCCGTGATCACTCCCCCGTTGGTCGCGTCCGGCCGCGTCCCCACAAAGACCCGCTGCAGCAGCCGCGCCACGCCGTTGGTGTCCACATGCGCCAGCACGCGGAACGTGAACGGCCGGGCGGCCGGCCTGGGGGTCGTGGGAAGGCCAAACACCCCCGGCATCTCCAGCCGTCCCACATCCGTCACGCTCACTTCGCCCACCCACA
>JAKLEJ010000010.1 GCA_022711695.1 Verrucomicrobiota bacterium
CGGCGGTAATCCTGCGCGTAGCCGGCATCTACGGCCCCGGCCGGGGGTATTGGCTCAAACAATATCTGAAGAACGAGGCCAGGATCGAAGGCGCGGGCGACCGCGTCCTGAACATGATCCACCGTGAGGACGTGGCCGGCTGCATTGTCGCGGCGCTGCGCAACGGGCGCCGCGGAGAGGTCTATAACGCCGTCGATGACGAGCCGGTCACGCAACTGCACTATTTCCAATGGCTGGCGGCGGCGCTCGGGAAGTGGCTGCCGCCGAGCGTGCCAGCCTCCGAAGCGGGCTCGGGCAGGCCCCGCAACAACAAGCGCATCTCCAATCGCAAGCTGAAGATGGAACTCGGCTACCGCTTCAAGTATCCGACCTTCCGCGAGGGCTACACTGCGGAACTGGCCCGGATGGAAGCCGCCGGAGAACTGGAAATCAAGCCCGAGGCGCGCTAAGCCCGCCTCCCCGAGGAGCCCTTGCACCCAATGACAGCCAAACCCGCCCTGGAACAGGCGACCCGGCAGCCGCGCTCGGGCAGCGCCGCCCGCCGGAGCGCTAGCGCTCTGCCGCGGAAATTGCGGGGCGCTGCCGCCGTAACCTTGTTGCTCTGGACGGCCAGCAGCCTGAACGCCTCGCTCTCGAGCTACGACAGCGCCATCAGCGTGGATGCCGTCGGCGGCCTGGCGCCGACCGCCCGGATGACCAACGCGGTGGTCCTCACAGGGGCGAACCGCGCCGCGTTCAACTTCGGAGCCAACTCGGGTGACGTGACCATCGAGTTCATCCTCGAGGGTAATCCCGTCACCGGCCCCGCCTCGGCGTACCTGGCAGTCGGGGCCAATACCCCCAGCAATCTCCGCTACGAGCAGAACAACAATACTGGTCAGCTCGGTTTCACTCAACTGGGCGAGGTCGATTACCTTTTCTCGCCGACGGTCGCATCGCCCACCCAGGCCACCCACGTGGCCTTCGTGTGGACCGCCGCCACCCGCGCCATGAAGCTCTATCGCGGCGGCGTCCTGGCCGGCACGCGCTCGGGCGTCAGCGCCAATTTCGCGATGCCAACGGGCGCGGGCTGGCTCGGGGCCAATCCCAGCGGCACGGAGGCCATGATCGGGACCATCCACCGGGTCACCGTTTATGACGAGGTCGTCTCGGACGACGTCCTGCAGCGGCACGCCGATGTGTTCGCCGATGTGGTCAGACCGCCACGCATTCTGTCGTTTGCGGCCAGCCCGGAGGCCGTGTTTACCCCCGGCTCGTGCCTGCTCTCATGGAGCGTCGAGGAGGCCGACGCGGTCCTCCTCAACGGCCTGAACGCCACCGCGATTTCAAACCTGACGGTATCGCCGACTCTCACCACCATTTACACGCTCGTGGCCAGCAACGGCGGCGGCCAGGTTTCGTCCCGCCTCACTGTGCCGGTCAACCCGGCGCCCGTCATCGACCAATTCGTCGCCAGCAAGACCCATCTCGCCGCCGGGCAGCCGGTGGTTCTCTCCTGGCAAACGCGTTACGCGGAGTCCCTGTTTCTCTCGCCCGGTGTGGGCGACGTGACAGGGCAAACCCTGGATGGAGTCGGCCAGGTCGTGGCGCAGCCGCAGGTCCCGGTCACCTACACGCTCACGGCCACCAACCCGTTTGGCGCCCGCGCGGCGCAGCTCTCGCTCCAGCGCGTCTTCCCCGCCAGCCACCTGGTCATCTCCGAGTTCATGGCAGCCAACACCGCCACCCTTGCCGACGAGGACGGCCAGTTCTCCGGCTGGATCGAGATCCATAATCCGACCGCCGTCGCCGCCAGCCTGGCCGGGCATTTCCTCACCGACGAGGCCGCCAACCCGACCAAATGGGCGTTTCCGGATCTGACACTCGCGCCGGATGGCTGGCTGGTGGTGTTCGCCTCGGGAAAGGACCGCGCCAACCCGGCGGCGCCATTGCACACCAGTTTCCGGCTCGACAACCAGGGTGAATACCTCGCGCTGGTCGGTCCCGGGCCGCTGCTGCTCCACGCGTTTGCGCCCGCATTTCCCCGGCAGCGCGACGACGTGTCTTACGGGCTTCTGGGCGACGATCCGGCCACAGCCCGATTCCTGGCCACCCCCACGCCCGGCGCCGCCAATAGCGAGGCCCCTGCCTCGCCCGACGTGGTTCAGTTCTCGCTCCCCTCCGCGTTCTTCGCGGAGCCGTTCGAGGCCACGCTGACCGCCCCGGACGCCGGCGCGGAAATCCGCTACACCCGCGATGGATCGCCCCCGGGCCCGGACAACGGTGCGGTCTATTCGGCGCCGATCCCGATCACCAACACCGTGCGGTTGCGCGCGGCCGCGATCCTGGCCGGCCAGGTCAGCCCGGTCAGCGGCGTGTCCTACCTCAAGCTGGGGCCTGATCTCGTCAACTACACCTCGCCTCTGCCCATCATGGTGATCGAGAACTTCGGCGCCGGGGTCATTCCGCAAAAGGGCTGGACCGGCAACGGCTCGGGCATCAAACAGGTCCCACGCCAAACGGCCGTTTGGGCCACCTTCGAGCGCCTCGACGGCGCCAGCGCGTTCACCAACACGCCCCAGATGCTCAGCCTGGCGGGGATTCGCGGCCGGGGCGCCTACTCGACCGCCTGGCGGCAGAAGCCCTTCAGCGTCGAAGCCACCGACGAGCGAGGCCGCGAGGCGAAGGTCTCGCCGCTGTCGATGCCAGCTCACGCCGACTGGGTGCTCTACTTTCCGGACCCCGACGCCAACAAGGACCCGGCGCTGCTGTTCAACACCTTCGCCTACGATCTGAGCCGGAGCATGGGCAATTACGCCGTGCGCTTCCGCTGGGTGGAGGCCTTCATCAACGAGGACGGCGGCGAACTGCGCCTGGCCGACCGCCGAGGCGTCTATGCCATCGTCGAAAAAGTCTCTCGCGGCCAGGACCGGCTGGATTTCCAGAGGCTTTCGGCCGACGGCCAATCCGGCAGTTGGCTGCTCAACATCAACCGGATGGACCCCGAGCCCGAGACGGGATGGCCGGCCCCCAACGGCGCGATGCAGCCCTGGTTCTTCCACACGGCCGGCGCCAACCGCATCCTCGAGACTCCCCCCAATGACCTCGTGAGGGGCGACGACCAACCCCAGCAAATCAACGGCTTTCTCAATTTCGACAATCCCACCGGCTACGTCATCAACCCCAACCAGCGGGCCGCGATCGAAGACTGGTTCCGCCGGTTCGAAGATGTGCTTTACAGCGACGCCCTCTGGCGCGATCCGGCGCGCGGCTACCGCGCGTGGATCGCGGAGCCGGACTGGATCGACTATTTCGTGATGAACGTCCTCACCCGAAACGGCGACGGCCTCCTGATCAGCATCTTTCCGTGGAAGGGCGACGACGGCCGCCTGCGCATCGGGCCGGCCTGGGATTACAACTGGAACGCCTACTACATTTCCGGCGCGGCCGCTGGCTCGCTGCTGCATCGCTCGGAGCGGCTCTGGTATGCGCGTTTGTTCGCCGACCCGGACTTCCTGCAGCGCTACATCGACCGCTGGTGGGAACTGCGGCGCGGCCCCCTGGCCAATGACGCCATGGACGCCATCATCGACCGCCAGGCCGCGGAGATCACCCTCGAGAAAAGCCTCCTCAACGGCATGCCCAGCGTCGCCGAATGGACCAACCGCCTCGGCCAGATGAAGACCTGGCTCAGGACCCGCGCCGACTGGATCGACGGCAACTACCTCCGACCGCCCACTTTCAACCAGGACGGCGGCCCCGTTCCCGACGGGTTCCTGGTGATGGTCACGGCCGGCCCCGGCACGGTCTATTACACGACCGACGGCGCCGATCCCCGCGCCAGCGGCGGGGCCGTCGCCTCGTCCGCCCGCGCCTTCGAGACTCCGTTTCCGCTGAGCGCGCCCACGCCCGTCCTGGCGCGGCTCAAGAACGGAACCAACTGGAGCGGCCTGGCTTCGGCCGTCTTCCACACCTCCCAGGATCTCCGCCCGCTGGCTGTCACCGAGATCATGTACAATCCCCAGGCCTGGGACGCCTGGGCCGGCGAGGACCTCGAGTTCATCGAGCTGAAGAATACGGGCGCAACCACGCTGCGCCTGAGCTCGCTGGCTTTCACGGCCGGCATCCAGTTCGCCTTCACTAATGGGACGACCCTGGGCCCCGGAGAATTCTTTCTGCTGGCGCGCAATCCCGCCGCCATTCAACTCCGCTATCCCGGCGTCGCCGTCAATGGCGTCTATGCCGGCCGCCTCGACAACGGCGGCGAGACGCTGCGCCTAGCCAGCCCCTCGGGCGGCACGGCCTTCGATCTCAGCTATAACGACCGCGCCCCCTGGCCGCTGGCGGCCGACGGCTACGGTTTCTCTCTCGTGCCTCGCGATCCAACCGCCTCGCCCAATTCGGACGACGGGGCCCGGTGGCGGGCCAGCTCCGCCCCGGGAGGCTCGCCTGGCGCCGACGATCCGCCGCCGGCCATCCCTGCCGTCCTGATCAATGAGATCCTCTCGCACACCGATCCGCCGTCGGTCGATGCGGTCGAGTTGTTCAACCCCGCTTCCACACCCGCTGACATCGGCGGCTGGTTCCTCTCCGACGACCGGGACGTGCCCAGGAAGTTCCGCATCCCCGAGGGAACCGCCCTGGCGCCGGGGAGCTTCCGGGTTTACTCCGAGACGGAGTTCAACCCCGCGCCTCCCACGTTGTTCAACTTCTCCTTCGATTCGGCCGGTGACGCCGTTTATCTCGTTTCGGCGGACGCGCCGGGGAACCTGACCGGCTATAGCCACGCGGTCGAATACGGGGCGGCGGCCGCCGGGGTCAGTTTTGGCCGCCACGTCAACAGCGCCGGCCAGGAGTCCTTTCCAGCCCAGGTTGTCTGCACCCTCGGCGCCGCCAATGCCGGGCCCCGCGTCGGCCCCGTCGTCATCCAGGAAATCATGTATCATCCGCCGGATTCGGGCGACGAGTTCATCGAACTGCGGAATCTGACCGGCGAACCCGTGCCGCTGTTCGAGCCCTCGATCCCCACCAACACCTGGCGGCTGAACGGCCTTGGCTTCGCCCTGCCCCAGGGCCTGGTCCTGCCGCCCGAAGGCCTCCTGCTGGTGACGGCCACGAATCCCGCCGAGTTCCGCGCGCGCCATTCCCTGCCCCCCGACACGCTCATTGTCGGGCCGTTCCCGGGCGCGTTGCAGGACAACGGCGAACGGCTGGAACTCCAGCGCCCGGAGACCTCCGACACCAATGGCATCGTTTACATCACCGTGGACGCGGTGCGCTACGACGACAAAGCTCCCTGGCCGCCGGCAGCCGACGGCGGCGGGCCTTCCTTGCAGCGCCGCGCGCCGTCGCTCTTTGGCGACGATCCCGCCCATTGGACGGCCGCCCTGCCCACCCCCGGCGCGAACCTCGTCACCGGCGAGGAGCCAGTCATCACCGGGCAACCCGCCAGCCTCGAGGGCGTGGCCGGCGCCGCCGCCACGTTCAGGGTCGAAGCCGCCGGGGCTGCGCCGCTGCGTTTTCAATGGCTGCTGAACGGCACGCTGATCGCCGAGGCCACCAATTCAACCCTGCTGCTGGCCGGTCTGACGGCGGCCGTGGCCGGTGAATACCAGGCGGTGGTGTTCAACAGTTTCGGTTCGGTCTTGAGCGGGCCGGCCCTGTTGACGGTACGGACGCCCCCGCAGATCAGCCAGCACCCCACCAATGTCGCCGTGCGCGTCAGGCCCGATCCCACGGCGGCCCCGTTCACCAACGCCACGTTCACCGTGCAGGCCTACAGCGCGCATCCCTTCTCCTGCCAGTGGCTGTTTAACGGCGCCCCCCTGCCCGGCGCCACCAATGCCACCCTCACCCTGACCAACGTCCAGACGGGGCATTGGGGCCAGTACGCCGCGGCGCTTTCCGATCCCGTGGGCACGGCGATCAGTTCGAGCGCATGGCTTTACCCGCTCGTCAGACCCGGCTTCGCGCTGAACCCCCTCAGCCAAAGTGTGGCGCCATCGAGCCCGGTCTCGCTCAGCGCCGTGGCCACAGGCTGGCCGCCCCCGTTCACCTTCGAGTGGCGGCGCGGTTCCACCGTGCTGGACACAAACACGCAACCGTCACCCGCGTCCTTTCACAGCTTCATCGCCCCGGCCGCGGCCACTTCCCAGTTGTGGCGGGTGGTCGTCAGAACTCCGTTCAACAGCGGCCAGATCAGCCAGACCGCCACCGTCACCGTGCTGCCGGACACCGATGGCGACGGCATGCCGGATGACTGGGAACTGGCTCACAGCCTCAATCCGTCCAACGCCCTCGATGCCGTCCTCGACCCGGACGGCGACGGCGTCTCCAACGTTCGTGAGTCCGTGGCGGGAACCGATCCCAACGACCGCACTTCCTGCCTGAAAGTCGAAGCGCTTCAGGGGACCGGGGCCGCCCTTTCGTTCCTGGCCCTCTCCAACCGCACTTACACCCTGGAACAGACTGAGGACTTACGCGCGGCCGCCTGGAGCAGGCTCGTTGACATCGCGGCCTGGCCTTCCAACCGAATCGAGATCGTCGCTGACCCGGAGTCTTCCACCAATCGCTTCTACCGGTTGGTCACTCCACGCCGGCCCTGAGCCTCCGCCTTCTTCCGGCCGGAGTTCCGCGGCCAGGCCGCCCCTCGTTTCGTTTGCTTCGGCGCAAAGCGGCGCGGAAGCATCGCGCTCCGAGACATGGCGGACATCCCCAGCCCCGGCGAAGGCCAGTGCGCTCATTTGGGAGGGCGAGCGTCCTCGCGAGCCCAAACCCCATGATCTCACGCCAAGACGCCAAGACACGAAGAAACACACACGAAGAGCGCGGAAATGGGATTATAGCACGAAGGGACGGATCCGGAGGTCTTCATCCGCGTCCATCCGTGGGACCGTTCTTGGCGTCTTCGCGTCTTGGCGTGAGCCTGTTCCGCATTGCGGGAGCCGGCTCCGCAGGAGCGTCGCCCTGCCGTGCGGCGAACGATGGACGACTGGCATGCGGATTCAACAGGCGTTTTCCCTCTGGACATGCCGGGGTTTATTTCTAGGCTCTGGGCCATGCGACGAACCGGCGGAGTCCTCCTCCTGGCGAGCCTGCTCCTGGCAGGCGCGCTCGGGCGGGCCGCGCTGATCCCCGCGCGCAGCGCGCTGCCGCCGCGCTCGCCCAACATCGTCTTCATTCTGGCCGATGACCTCGGCTACGGGGACCTGGGCTGCTACGGGCAGAAACGGATTCGCACGCCGCACATCGACCAACTGGCAGCCGAGGGCCTGCGGTTCACCAGTTGCTACGCGGGTTCGACCGTCTGCGCCCCGTCGCGGTGTGCGCTGATGACCGGCCTGCACACGGGCCACTGCCGCATCCGCGGCAACGCCGCTTATCCCCTCCGCGCGGAGGATGTCACCGTGGCGGAAGTTCTAAAAAGCGCCGGCTACGCCACCGGCCTGATCGGCAAGTGGGGCCTGGGCCTGGAACAGACCCCCGGCGTCCCCAACAAGCAGGGGTTCGACGAGTTCCTCGGTTTCCTCAGCCAGACTCACGCCCACCAATACTATCCCGCCAGCGTCTGGCGCAACGACGCCGTCTATCCCCTGGACCGCAACGCCAACGGGGCCAAGGGCGAATACGTCCACGACCTGTTCACCCGCGCCGCGCTGAACTTCGTGCGCATCAACCAGGACCAGCCCTTCTTCCTCTACCTGGCCTACACCATCCCGCACGCGCATAACGAGCTCAAGCATCAGGGTATGGAAACGCCCACCGACGAGCCCTACACCCGCGAATCATGGCCCCAAATGGAGAAGAACAAGGCCGCCATGATCACCCGGATGGACGCCGACATCGGGCGGTTGGTCGAGACGCTCAAGCGCCGCCGGATCGACACCAACACCGTGATCTTCTTCACCAGCGACAACGGCCCGCACCGGGAAGGCGGGGTGGACCCGGCGTTCCACGCCAGCGCGGGTCCCTGGCGGGGAATCAAGCGTGACCTCTACGAGGGCGGCATCCGGGTTCCCATGATCGTTCGCTGGCCAGGCCGGGTTCGGCCCGGGACGGTGAGCGACTTTCCCTGGGCCTTCTGGGATTTCCTTCCGACCGCCGCGGCGATCGCCGGAGCGAAGCCTCCGCCCGGTCTGGACGGCCAATCGGTCCTCCCGGTCCTGCTCGGAAAGGAGGCCAAACCGCACGAGTTCTTTTACTGGGAGTTTCATGAGCGCGGCTCGCACCAGGCGGTGCGGCGTGGCGATTGGAAGGCGGTGCGGCTGGCCCCGGGCGCGCCCCTCGAACTCTACGATCTCAAGCGCGATCCCGCGGAAACCAACAATGTGGCGGCGGCCAACCCGGCGGTGGTGGCGCGCATCGAGGAGGATCTCCGGAACGCCCGCGCCGAGTCCGAGCGATGGCCCATTCGCACGGCCCGGCAGCAGGCCGAGGCGGACCGCCAGGAGAACGCCGCCGGCGGCGGACAACCAAAGAACTGAACATGGAAACCCACACCAACGAGGAACAGGTCATTTGGAAGGGATGGTCCTCGCAGTCGCTCTATTTCGGAACTTACACGCTCTGCGTGCTGTTCTGCTGGCTGATCGTTCCCATCTTCTACGGGCTGTGGAAGTGGATCCTGGTCCGGTCCCGCGTGTACGAGGTCACCACCGAACGCATCCGCGTGCGCACGGGGATATTCTCGAAGCGCACCGACGAACTTGAACTCTACCGCGTCACCGACAACACGCTGGTCGAGCCGTTCTGGCTGCGGGTTTTCCAGGCCGGCAACATCGTCCTCCGCACCAGCGACGACTCAAACCCCGAGGTGACCCTCGAAGCTGTCCCCGACGCCTCGGCCCTGCGCGACGAGATCCGCAAGCACGTCGAGATCTGCCGCGAGCGCAAGCGGGTGCGCCTGGCCGAGATCGAGTGAGGAGTCGCGGCCCCGCCGGGGTCGGGCCCTTCGGCCCTGGCGGTGTTCGTGGCAGCTCCAGCTCGCGCTTTCCAGAGCGGTCGGACCTGGCGCGGAACCGGAACGCGCCGCATTCCAGAACCTGCTGAGAGCGCCACGAAGGACACGAAGAACGCGAAGAGGAGACGAAGGCGCAGCAGCGCCGTGCTCCAAAACCTGACGGTCTTCACCAGCCCCGTCAAAGGCCAACGCGCACATTTGGGAGGGCGAGCGTCCCTTGCTCAGTGAGACGGCGCTGGCCCCGTGAGACGACGAAGTCCGTCTCATCGGGGAAGCCTGTCTCGCCGGGGTGCGAGCCCAAAGTCCCTGATCTCACGCAAAGACGCCAAGACGCGAAGAATTGCCCAAGCAAGGCGCGAAAATGGACCCACAGAAGTAAAGCAGGCAAACGGAGGTCTTCCTCCGTGTTCCCCCGCGTCCATCCGTGGCATCGTTCCTGGCGTCTTTGCGTCCTGGCGTGAGCCCTTTTCCTCCGCCTCTTTCGCGTGTTTAGCGTGTTTCGCGGCACAACAACTGCCTTTCTTGTGTCGTCGGGTTTCATAAATGTCCGGTTTCAGCGGCCGCACAGCCGCCCCAGACTGCCGGCTCCGCAGGAGCGTCGCCCTACCGTCGGATTCCGTGCCGTGCGGAGGCGGTGGCCAACCGGCGGCGACGGAGCGCCGCCCTCCAGAAGCCAGACTGCCCGCGCGAGGATGCTCGTCTTCCCGGCTCCGCAGGAGCGTCGCCCTGCCACGGCCGGTCCGCTTCTCACGTGGATTCGCAGAGTCAGGGTTTCAGGAAGCGCTTGCGTTGGAGGGATTGAAGAAGGAAGATGCGCGGCTACGAGCAGGCGAGGCCGGACGGTTTTCGCCTGCGTCTGTGGCACCATGACACCGCAGGTCAGGCATTGCCCAGCGGAGCGGCAAGCTGGGCTGGTCGAGGGGCGCGCTCGCGCACTCCTGGCCGGCGCCAGAGCCATGCCCGCCGCGCCATCATCGCCTGCCGGTCGTCCGCAACCCACCGCCCCCTTCCGCTTATGAGCATTCGAGAAACGCCGCCGGCGATTCCGGCGCCCCCCGTCGTCGAGAGCGTCAACGTCGAGGCCATTGCGCGGCTGGCGCAGCAGCGGACCGCGCTGCTGGAGCAGATCGGCCAGGTGATCGTCGGCCAGCGGGAAGTCATCGACAACGTGCTGCTGACGGTGTTCTGCGGCGGGCACGCGCTGATCGTGGGGGTGCCGGGGCTGGCGAAGACGCTGCTGATCCGCACGCTGGGGAAGGCGCTGAAGCTGGCCTTCAGCCGCATCCAGTTCACGCCCGACCTAATGCCCTCGGACATCACCGGCACGGACATCATCGAGGAGGATCCGGCGACGGGCAAACGCCGGCTGGAGTTCCTGCAGGGGCCGGTTTTTGCGAACCTGGTATTGGCGGACGAGATCAACCGCACGCCGCCCAAGACGCAGGCGGCGATGCTGCAGACGATGCAGGAGTACGAGGTGACGGTGGGGTCGAAGACCTACCCGCTGCCGCTGCCCTTTCACGTGTTCGCGACGCAGAATCCGATCGAGATGGAGGGCACCTACGTGCTGCCGGAGGCCCAGGCCGACCGCTTCATGTTCAGCATCCACTGCGGCTACCCGACGAACCAGGAGGAGGCCCAGGTGGTGCGCAACACGACCGGCACGCGGGCGCCCGAACTGGCCGCGGTGCTGAGCGGCCAGGAGATTCTGGAGATCCAGAAGCTGGTGCGGGCCATGCCGGTCTCGGACGAGGTGGTGAACTACGCCATCCGGCTGGTGGCCTCGACGCGGCCGGACGATCCGGCGGCGCCGGCCTATGTCAAAGAGTTCGTGCGCTGGGGGGCCAGCCCGCGCGCCTCGCAGTACCTGGTGCTGGGGGCCAAGGCCCGGGCGGCGGTGCAGGGCCGGCTCTGCGCCGATTACGAGGGCGTGGCGTCGGTGGCGCGGCAGGTGCTCAGGCATCGCATCATCACCAACTTCAACGCCCGCGCCCAGAAGACCTCCGTGCCGGACATCATCGAGTGGCTGCTGGCGGAAGTGAAACCCCAGCCGCAGTAGTCTGCGCCCTCCCCCCCCGGGCCTATCACCGCTCCGCTCATGCCACACACCCTCAACCTGGACGCCGGAGTGCTGGCCGCGGTGGAAGACCTGTCGCTGCTGGCCCGCCTGGTGGTCGAGGGGTTCTTTGACGGTCTGCACCGCAGCCCGTTCCTGGGCTACAGCACCGAGTTTAGCGCCTACCGCGCCTACACCCAGGGCGACAACCTGCGGTTCATCGACTGGAAAGTGTGGGCGCGCACGGACGAGTTTTACGTCAAGCAGTTCGAGGACGACACCAACGCGCGGTGCCAGATTCTGCTGGATGCGAGCGCGTCGATGGACTTTGGGGAGGGAGGCGGGAACAAGTTCGACTACGGCCGGGTGCTGGCGGCGGCGCTGAGCTACCTGATGGTGCGGCAGCACGACGCGCCCGGGCTGATTCTGTTCCACGAGGAAGCCAGCCAGGCGCTGCCGGCCCAGGCCACCCGCCACCAGGCGGACGAGATCTACAACCTGCTGGCGAAGGCCCGGGCGCAAGGACGCACGACGATCGGCCGGAGCCTCTTCGAGCTGATCGGCTCGTTCACCCGGCGGGGCCTGACGGTGGTCATCTCTGACTTTTTCTCGCAGGGGGAATCGAGCCTGGAAATCCTGCGCAAGCTGGACGCAATGCGGCAGGAGGTGATCGTGTTTCACCCGCTGGCGCCGGAGGAACTGGACCTGCCCTACCACGAGGAATACCTGATGGAGGACAGCGAGACCGGCGAACAGTTGCCGGTGAATGCGGAGGCGGTCCGCAAGGAATACCAGCAGCGGCTGGGCGCTTTTTGCGAAGCGATCCAGCGCGAGTGCGTCAAACTGGAGATGGACTATGTGCGGCTGCGGACGGACCAGCCGCTGGATGCGGCGCTGATCGCTTATCTGGAGCGGCGGGCGGCGCTCTGACGGGGATGCGATTCCTGTTCACCAACCTGACGATGCTGGCGGGCCTGGCGGGGTTGGCCATTCCCATCCTCATCCACTTGCTGCTGCGGCGCAAGCGACGGCGGCAGCGCTTCAGCACCCTGCAGTTCTTCGCCCGGCAGGATGAGCAGGCCTCGCAGCGGCGCAAGCTGCGCAACCTGCTGCTGCTGGCGGTGCGGCTGCTGCTGCTGACGCTGCTGGTCCTGGCCTTCGCCCGCCCCTACCTGGCCCGCAACCAGGCCGGCGACCCGAGCCAACCCCGGCGCGCGGCCGTGTTTGTGCTGGACCGAACGGCCAGCATGCAGGCGACCGACGCCGGGGCGGCGCGGTGGGAACGCGCCCGGCAAGCCATCGAGAAGGCGCTGGCCGGGCTTGGCCCGAATGACCGCGCCGCCCTGATCGGCGTCGCGGCGCAGGCGGAGACGCTCTCGGGCCTGGCGCCGGCAGAAGCGATCAGCCGTCTGCTGAAGGATCTGAAGCCCTCCAGCGGCGGCGGGAGCCTGGAAGCGGGTCTGCGGCTGGCGCGCCAGGTGGTGGCCGGGGCCGGTCCCGAAGTCGTTTCCACCCTTTACGTGGCCAGCGACTTTCAGTCCAGCGGCTGCGCCAACCTGGGGGCGTCGCCGCTTCCGCTGGAGACGGAGGTGCGGCCGCTGCCGGCGGCGGGGGACATGCTGGCGCCCAACCTGGGTTTGGCGGCGCTGCAACTGGACAATCGGGACGGCGAACGCCCGCACCTGGTCATCGCCCGGCACACCGAGGAGGAATTCAAAACGGTCAAGATTCGAATCACAGTCGATGACAAGGAATGGCAGACCCGGCCGGTGGCCCTGAGCACCGGCAAGGTGACGCGCGTGGACCTGGCCCTGCCGGCCCTGACGCCCGGATGGCACAGCGCGGTGGCGCGCCTCGAAGCCGACGACGCCCTGGCGCTGGACAACCTCCGTTACGAGGCCTTCTTCACGCCCCAGCCGGTGCGCTGTCTCGTGGCGGAAACCCGGCCCGGCCGGCGGGTGTTCGAAGAGGAAAGCTTTTTTGTCGTGAGCGCCCTCAACCCCATGCAGGACCTGACCAACGCCGGCGGGTCGCGCTTTGTGGTGGAGAAAGCCGCGCCCGATGCGCTGGCCTCGAGGCTGGCGGCGCGCAGCCCGGCGGCCGGCCCGGATCTCGTCATCCTGCCGGGGCTCCGTCGCATTCCGGCCGGGCTGACCCGCGAGCTGACCGCGTTCGTGCAAGGCGGAGGGGGCTTGCTGCTGTTCCTGGGCGACAACGTGGATGCGGCCGAATACAACCGGGAGTGGGCGGCGCTGCTTCCCGGCCAGCTCGGACACCTGGAGCGCAATCGCTCCGAGCTGCCCGGCGACCGCTGGCGGCTGGACGACTACGATCTGGCCTCGCCGGTGTTCTCGATCTTCCGGCGTCCCGGCAGCGGCAACCTGGCGCTGCCGGAATTCACCCGGCGGTTCACCCTGGCAACCAATCCGCCCGCGGTTGTGCCGGCTCGATTTGCCGAGGGTGTGCCCGCCCTGGCCCTCCAGGCGGTGGGGCGCGGACGGGTGGCCCTGGTGAACACCTCGGCCGACACGGCCTGGACGGACTGGCCCAAGCACAAGACCTACGTGCCGTGGCTGCACACAATGGGGCTGCACCTGGCCGGCAACGTCGAGGCCGGCCAGAGTCGCGCCGCCGCCCATTTGGCGGCCGGAGACGACGTCGAAGTCTCGCTGGGCGGGGCTGCCCGCGGAAAGACTTTTCGTGTGACGCGCCCCGGCAAGGAGGAGGCGTCGGTCGTGGCCGACTCCAGCGGGCGGCTGGAGCTGGCGGATTTTCGGGCGCCGGGGGTGTTCACGATTCGCGACGCCGCCGGACAGGAAGTCCAGCGCCTGGCCGTCAACATGCCGCCGGTGGAATCGGACCTGGCGGCGCTGACGCCGGGCGAGTTCCAGCGGCAGTTGAGCCGGACACCTGAGCCGCGGGCGGCGTCGCTGGCAGCCGGGCTGTTTGGCTCAGGCGATTCCCGGGAGGAACTTTGGCGGCTGCTGCTGCTGGCGGTGCTGGGGCTGCTGTTCGCCGAGGTGTTTCTGGCCAACCGAACCTATGCCTGAGCCGCGTCCACGCTCAAATCGAAGGCGCGTTTGCGGAGGACGCGCAGCTCTGCCATCTTCAGGAGGGATGCCGTATGAATAACCAACCGCTGTCTCCCAAGGAGCGTCTGCAAGCGGCCAGCCGCGCGAAGGACCGGGCGCGGCGCCTGGGCTGGACGCTGTTGATCGCCGCGGTGCTGCTGCAGGCGCTGTGCGCGCTGGCGCTGGCGGACTACTGGCTGCTGCTGCCGCGGGGCTGGCGCGCGGCCGGCCTGGGAGCGATGCTGGCCCTGGCGGCCACCGGGCTGTACGGGTGGCTGAAACTGCGCCGTCACCCCACCTCGCTCAAGGAGGCCGCCCTGGACGCCGAGGCCCGGCAGCCGGAGCTGGGCTGCGTGGTCTCGACGGCGGCCGAGTACCTGAGCGGCCAGCGGGCGGTTACGCGCGAATACGAACCCGAGCTGGTGGCAGCCCTGGAGCGGCAGGCGGCCCAGCGGCTGGAGAAGGTGACTGTTTCCTACCGGGACCGCTTCTCGAAGGCGGCGGGCTTCTTCGCCTTCGCCTTGGTGGCCTTTCTGGTCTTCGCCGCCGCGGTACCTGTGGCCTTCACCGCGCTCCAGAGGACCGTGGTTCCCTGGTCGCGAACCGCCTACACGCGCGTGGAAGTGCTGCCTGGCAACGCCGAGATCCCCGTGGGCAAAGATCTCTCGATCACCAACCGGTTCACCGGCCGCACTCCCAAGGACCCGATGCTCCAGTGGCGACAGACCAACACCACAGCCTGGCAGACCGTCCCCCTCAACCGGGACTCCAACGGCCTGTATCTCCACGCGTTCAAGGGTCTCCAGCACTCGCTGGAGTATCGCGTCACCGGCAACGATGCGGTGTCACCCCTCTTTCAAGTGGAAGCCTACATCCCTCCGGCAGTGCGGGAGCTTCGCATTCGCGTCGCCTACCCGGCTTACACCCGGGTCAAGCCCTTCGAGCAGTCGGCCCCCGACCTGGCAGTGCTGCGAGCCAGCGAGTTGGACTTCCGGATCGTCGCCTCGACGGCTCTGACCAACGCCCGGCTGCGGTTCTCGGCGCTGCCGCCGCTGGACCTCACGCCCGGCCCGGACCATTCGTGGACCGGCCGCCTCACGGCCACGCGCGACACCGACTACTGGATCGAGCTCGCCGACCTGCGGGGACGCCGCGGCGGCAGCGAGACGCCTCATCGCCTGAAAGTCCTGCCAGACCAGCCTCCCAAGGTGGACGTCATCGAGCCCGGCCAGGACATCCGGGCCAATCCCGGCGCCACCGTGCCGCTGCGGGTGGCGGCGGTGGACGATTTTGGGGTGGCGGAGCTGCGCATCGTCTATCACAAGCTGGGCGGGCCCGAGCGGGTCCTGGAGTGCCAGCGAACCAACGGCGAGGCCGCGGAGGTCATCGGCACAGCCCAGTTGGCGCTGGCCGGCCTTGACCTGCGCGATTTCGAAGTCGTGGCCTACCATGCGGAGGCCCTCGACAACAACACCCTCGACGGCCCGGGCCGGGGCGCGTCGCCCGTCTATTTCATCGAGGTCCACCAGGGTGAAGAATCAGGACAACAGCCCAAATCGAAAGACCCCCAGCAGCGCGTCAATCTGCTGGCGCTGCAGAAGCAGATCATCAGCGACACTGCCGCCCTGCCGCCCAAGGCCGCCGCCGAGAAGTTCAAGGAGTTGGCGTCCCGCCAAAAGGAAGCGGGCGAGTTTGCGAAGATGTATCACGAGACCCTGAGCGGGGCCGGCGCGCCGGCCGAGGCGGTGCAACTCATGGACGATGCCCTGCGCCAGATGACCGAGGCAGCCAGCCAGTTGGAAGGGCGGCGGCGGGACTCCGCAATCCCCCCCGAGGAACGGGCGCTGAGCGACCTTTACCAGGTGCTCAAGCTGCTGCCGCAACTGGAGAATCTCCCGGTCCAATCGCCCCCGGAGGAACAGAACCCATCGCAGCAGGACCAGATGGTCCGGGTCACGCTCGAAGCCATCAAAAAGAAGAGGCCGGAGCAACCCTCGAACGCGGAGATCGCCGAGGCGCTTGAGGCGGCCCGTGAACTCAGCCGGGCACAGTCGGCTCTGATGGAGGCCGTGGATCGGCCAGGCCGTTCCGAGGAGGGCAACGCGTCGCAGGCCGAAGCAAGCAATCCCGAGGGCAATGCCCCCAACCAGAACCAGACCGGTCAAGGCAACCAGAAGCGCTCCGAGCAAGGTCAGCAAGGTCAGCAAGGTCAACAAGGTCAGCAAGGTCAACAAGGTCAGCAAGGTCAACAAGGTCAACAAGGTCAGCAAGGTCAACAAGGTCAACAAGGTCAACAAGGTCAGCAAGGTCAACAAGGTCAACAAGCTCAGCAAGGTCAACAAGCTCAGCAAGGTCAACAAGGTCAACAAGGTCAACAAGGTCAGCAAGGTCAGCAAGGTCAGCAAGGTCAACAAGGGCAACAAGGGCAGCAAGGGCAATCGCCCCAAGGGAACCAAGGCCGAAACGGGCAGAGCGGTCAAGGCCAGCAGGGCCAGGGCAATCCGACCCAGGGAGGACAAGGCGGCGAGGGCGAGCCCGGACCGACCACCGAGGAGTTGGCGCAAGTCGAGGAGCAGTTGAGCAAGGAAGCGGCGGACCTGGCGGAACGGCTGCAGCAATTGGCCGCCAAAGACGCTCGCGTGGGTCGAAATCCGTCGAAGAGCATGGCCGAAGCCGCCCGCCAGATGGAAGGGGCGGCGGCGCTGCTGCGGCAGAAGAGTCGCGGGCGCGCCGGGACGACCGGCGCGCAGAGCCTGGTCAATGTGGACAAGGCCGTGGCCGTGCTGGAAAGGCTGTTGAAGGGCCAGCCGAAACTGACGGACGTGGCCGCTGAGGATTCCCCCAAGGAATACGAGGCGCTGATTTCGGAGTACCTGCGCCGCCTCTCGCACGCCCAGTAACCGGCCATGATGGAGTTTCACTATTCTCCGGGTTGGCTGTGGCTGGCGGGGGCAGGCCTGCTGGCGGCCATGTTGCTTTTGGCGAGTTACGCGCTGGCGGTCGGCCGGCCAGCCTGGGGGCTGCGCGTGGCGCTTTTGTCGCTGCGCTGGGTGGCGATCGCGGCAGTGGCGATCTGCCTGCTGGATCCGCAACGGGTGACCGAGATTCGGCGGCAGCAAGCGGGGCCGGTGGCGGTGCTCCTGGACTCCTCGCGCAGCATGAACGTGCCGGACGCGCCGGAAGGCCGCCTGGGGGGGGCGAGGACCTGGCTGCGCCAGGATCTGTTTCCCCAATGGCCGTCCAGCGTGCCCCGGGAACTGCGGACCTTCAGCCAATCTCTCGAGACTTTGTCCCACCCGGACGCCGCCAGCCCCACCGGGCGGGTCACCGCGCTGAGCGCCGCCCTCGAGCATTTGCTGGCCGTGCCGCGCGAGGAACCGCTGGCCGGGGTCATTCTTTGCACGGATGGAATCGACACCGAGCAGGGAGACCCCCTGGCGGTGGCGAGGGCCTTTCGACGAAAAGGAATTCCGATTCATACGGCCACGTTCGGCACGGGCGAGCCGCCCCGGGACGTGGTGCTCCATGCCCTCCAGGTGAAGCGCGCCGTGCCCAACCAGGCGCCCACCCGCCTCAGCCTGACGCTGCGCTCGCCCGGCTTTACGGGGGCCATTGTTCCGGTGGTGGTCCGGCAGGGCAGCCAGGTGATGGCCAGCCAGAGCGTGCGCCTGAACGGGGCCGAGCAGCGCGTCGAGATGGACTTCACGCCGCGCCAGAAGGGATTCCAGACCTACGAAGCCTCGGTGGCGCCGCAGGCCGGCGAGTGGCTGGCCTCGAACAATCGCCGGGTGTTCGGCCTGGAGGTGGTCGATCCCACCCTGCGGGTGATCTACATGGAGGGCACCCCCATGCAGTCCGACGCTCCCATTCCGGAGTGGAAATACCTCAAGGACGCTTTGGAGTCGGACAAGAACATCAAGGTCAAGGTGCTCTACCAGCCCTACTCGGCGTCTTCGGGCGGCTCGTTCAGCCAGACGGTGGACGCCGACCCACAAAGCGGGGACCGGGCTTACCCGGTCAACCATGCGACGCGGGGTTTTCCCCGGACCCTGGCCGAATTGCTGCAGTACGACGTGATCATCCACAGCGACATCAAGACGACGTTCTTCCAGCCGGCGCAAATGCAGGCGATGGCGGCGTTCGTCGAGCAGCACGGCGGGGGCTTCGTGATGGTGGGGGGCAACTCCGCCTTCGGCAAAGGCGGCTACCACCGCACCATCATCGACCGCATCATCCCGGTGGCCATGCAGCAATCGGCCGACTCGGCCAAGCTGTCGTTCAAGATGCAGATCGTCCCGGCGGCGCTCGATCATCCGCTGCTGGCGCTGGGCGCCAGCCGCGCGGAGACGCTCCGCATCTGGACCGACAAACTGCCGGAGCTGCACGGCTACAACCGGGTGGACCGCGCCAAGCCCGGGGCCACGGTGCTGGCGACGACTCCCACCACCGGGCTGTTCTCGGGGGCCTACGGCGCGCAGGTGGTGCTGGCGGTGCAGGAGGTCGGGCGCGGCCGCACCATGGCGTTCACGTCGGACACCACCCGCACCTGGGGAGCGGATTTCGAGACCGTATGGGGCGAGCGGCTCAATGCCTCGCGCCCGCTCGAGGAGTCCAACTGCGATGCCCGCTACTACCGGGCATTCTGGATCAACGCCGTCCGCTGGCTGGCCGCCAACAAGCTGGGCAAGACCAACAACCCGGTCACCCTCGAACTGGCCCAGGGCAACAGCCTTCCGGGCCAGTCCACCGCCGCCCGGGTCAAGGTCCGGGACGCCGAGGGCCACGACCTCACGGACGCGGACGTGGCGCTGGTCCTCTCGGCCGGCGGTCGGAGCCTGGAAACCAACCGGGCCGGGCTGGACCCGGCGGCCGCCGCCTACCTGGCTGCGGTGCGCCCGGCCCTTCCCGGGCAATACACCGTCACGGCCGTCGCCACCCGCGGGGGACGGCGCGTGGGCGAAGACCCGCAATTGCTGATCTGCGAAGAAACCGACCGCGAACTGGCGGACGTCAGGGCGCGGCCCGAAGTGATGGCGGAGATGGCCCGGCTCTCGGGCGGCCAGGACCTGACCTCCAGCCTGAGAGACAAAGCGATGCTGGCCTCGGTCTTCGACGCGGCCCCGCCAGCGGCGGTCAACTTCCACCGCACGCCGCTCTGGGACAACGCCTGGTGGCTGCTGGGCATCCTCGGGCTGCTGACCGTCGAGTGGGCCGTGCGGCGTCTCAAGGGTCTGGCGTAGCCCGAGGGCGGCGCGGCGAATTCGAGCCAGCCGCCGAACCGCACAGAAGAGACATTTCCGCCCGGGAGCATCGTCCCGGGGCGCCTGGTTTGGCCGGCGTTTTTGGGTATCGACAAGGCAAAGAGCGGGATGCTACACGGAAGCCATGCGTGAACTGCAATCAGGCCGGGGCCTGAAGCCATGAAACGGGCGGTGGTCTGCGGCGCCGGGGGTTTCATCGGCAGCCAGCTTGGCAATCGGCTCAACCGGGAAGGATACTGGGTGCGCGGGGTGGA
>JAKLEJ010000100.1 GCA_022711695.1 Verrucomicrobiota bacterium
CCGAGGTGTCGAAGGTCTTCATCAGCCCGGGGCACTCGTTCCTGGCCTTGTAGGCTTCCCAATCCAGCTCCCGGGGGGTGTAGAACTTCCGGTACACCTCGGTCTTGAACATCTCGTGGATGAATTCCTGCGTGTAGATGGGGTACTTGGGATAGCCGGGGCTGGCCGGCACGCCCTCGGCGGCCAGCGCTTTGACAAAGGCCGCCCGCGACAGGCCGTTGAACTCCGCTTCATTGTAAATGAAGGGATACATGTAGTAGGAGAGGCGGGTCACCCCGGGATACGGCTGGACCGGCGTGATGCCCGGAATGGCCGCCAGCTTTGGCGTGAGATAAGCCGCGTTTTCGTTGCGGATACGGGTCTGCTCCTCGAGGTTCCGCATCTGGCACAGGCCGATGGCGGCCTGGTATTCGGCCATGCGGATCTTGTTGCCCAGGATAAACGCGGCGATGTTTTCGTAGGAACCCGGGGCCACGTTGGTTTTGTAGCCGTAATTGTGATACGAGTAGAGCTTGTCGTAGAGCGCGGCATCGTCGGTGACGATGGCGCCGCCCTCGCCGATGGGCATGACCTTCGAGGTCTGAAAGCTGAAGCACCCGGTCGTGCCGAAGGCGCCCAGGTTCCTGCCTTTGATGGCTGTCAGGTGCGCCTGGCAGACGTCCTCGACCACCCGCAGCTTGTGTTTGGCGGCGATCGCCATGATCCGCTCCATGTCGGTGGCGTAGCCGCAGATGTGCACGGGCAGGATCGCCTGGGTGCGCGGGCCGATTTTCGCCTCCACCCTGGCGGGGTCCATCTGGTAGGTCAGCGGGTCGATATCCGCAAACACCGGCATGGCCCCTTTGTAGAGCACTCCCAGCAGGCTGGCGCTGAAGGTGTAGGGCGCGCAAATGACCTCGTCGCCCGGATTCAGGTCCATCGCCATGAACGAGGCGCTGAGCGCGTTGGTGCCGTTGACCACCGCGAGGCAGTACTTGGCCCCTATCAACGCGGCCCATTTTTCCTCGAACTGCTTCACCAGCTTGCTCCGGGACCAGGTTCCGCTGTGCAGCACCTTCGTCACCTCGGCGTCGTAGGCAGGATCCCAGGCTGGCCAGGCTGGCCAGGGCTTGGCGTGGGCCTTGGCGCCGCCAAGCGCCGCCGGGGTCGAGGCGTCGCCGCCGGCTGCCGCCAGGAGCGGCCCAGCCGTGCCGGCTGCCAGCATGGATGCGCCGCTGGCGACGGAGCTGCGTTTGAGGAATTCGCGCCGTGAGATATTGGCATTCATGATGACACTCTTCTCCTGGATTGACAGGGCCTAACGTGATTTCTGCACAAAGAGCTTCTACCTCGGGCGCGCCCGTTTGGCAATCCCCGGCAGCGGTGTCAGCGATGCGCTCGCCTGGCGAGCGACTCCACCCGGCGCAACGCCGGATGCGCGATCCCCTGCTTCCCGGGCGCGCCCTCAGGCCGCAGGCCGGCCGCCCCGCTGACCGCTGCCAGGCTTGAGGCGAAGACCCTACGGCGCGCAGTTCTCGAATCTGAGTGTGCGCACGCCAAATCTCGGGATGGCGAGTTCCACCGCGGCGCGGCCATCGGGCGTCGCCGCAAGGCGCAAGCGCTCGCGCGTCTCGCCGTTCAGTTCCACCAGGCTCGCGGTTGCAGCGCGTCCGTCCAGGCTCAACCGCTGGGGGCGATCGTCCCCAGCGGCATTGAAAAGACGGATGAAAAGGCTCTTTCCCTCCACGGTCATCGCGGCAACTTCCCAGCCCGAGCCGGAAACGTCGAGCAGGCGCTTGCGACCCTCTTTGGCAGGGCCCTCGGGGGACGTCAGTGCGGCCAGCAAGGGCTCATTCCAGGCGGCGCATGCCCCGGAGATGCCAGCTCGATCCCAGCGCCCCTGGTGTGGAACCAGAGCGTATCGCACTGCGGTCGGCCCGGCGAGGCCGTAGCGCCGGCCCCAGAGCCCCATGCCTGAATACTGCAGGACCAGCCCGGGAGGATGATCTTCCCCATGCGCGTAGGCGGTGGTGTGATCGGTGAACAAAGCCAGTCCGGAGCCGCCCTTCGCATCGGTCACATCCAGCCAGCGCAGGACCACGTTGTTCTTGATCGCGTCCCAGGCGGTGAAGAAGGTGTTGGTGAGCCGGCTTTCGGTGACATCGAACGGCGCGTCGATATACACTTTTTGACCTTCCAGGTTCACCGGGAAGAGCGCCAGCAGCTTGTCGCGGTCATCGTAGAACGCCCGCTGACGTTCCTCCTGGCGATAGCGGTCCGTTTGTCCGTGGACGCTGCCGACGCCGGGATTGCCCGCCCAATCCAGGCGCAAATGGAAATCGATCGGCGGCTGTCCCTGGGCCACAGAAATGGTTTCGGTGAACGGTTGCTCGCCCACTTTTCCCGCCAGCTCCACCACCACTCGAACCGGGCCGTTCTCGAGGACCCTGACGGCGGCTGGGGTGTCTGCCCGCGAGCGGAATTGCCCGCCTTCGGTGTGGAACCGGCCCCGGATGTCGTTGAAGAATCGGGAGTTCTTCGCATCGACGAACTCCTTTCCCCCGGCCAGCCGCGAGCGCAGGCTGCGAATCACTCCTCCCTTGGCCGGGTCGAGCAGGATTCGATGGAGATCGGACTCGATGACCAGGTTGCCGTCGTTCGCGCGAGTCGCCGAGGCGCCCTGGCGGGGGGTGGGCGGGGTTGCAGGCTGAACCCGGTAGGTGCGATAGCCCATCGCAGGAACCTCGGCGGCGAAGAGCAGCGCCTGGCGTCCCGTTTCGGTCCCGGCGGCCACCTGGCAAACGACGTCTTGTCCACTCTCGTCGAGCACCCGGGCCGCCGGGCCCGGCCAATCGGCCGGCAGCGTCACGCTCACCAGGCCCCGGCGCCCGCTCCCCAGGGTGTTGAACACGCGGACCTCGGTCTGGTTGGCGGTTCCGGTTCCCAGGGCCCGCAGGGACTGGCGGATCACGTCCGCGCTGGAGCGTTGCGCCGCTTCTGTCCAGCGCGCGACCTTGTCCGCCCAAGTGTCTCCCGCCCTTCCATTATAGGGCACGATCCAGCAATCGTGATGCTGAGCCAACATCAGACTCCTCCATGCTTCCTCAAGGACCTTCGCGGGATACGGCAGTCGCGTGTAGAAATGGGCCAGCACGGCCGCCTTCTCCGCCTGAACCAGCCGGTTCTCCGCGGCCCGCGCCTGCTGGGAGATCCGCTGCAGAACCTGCGCGCCCCAGACCAGGCTGACTTGAACATCCTGCTGACTCAGACGCCACTCGGGAATCGGCTGTGGGGAGGGGATTCGCTCGAAGTATCCCCTCCAGGTCACGTATTCGGACTGCCGCGCCGCCGGATCACCCAGCCACGGGCCATTTCGCCAGCCGGCATCCTGAAGACACATTCCCACGGGATGCCGGATGCCTGCGCTCCGGGCGGCCTCCAGGTAGGCTGCCGAATTATTCCAGGCGGTCGTCTGCCAGGTGGACCGCGGCTGTAGCGCCTCGACTTCGTAGCGCGGCACGGTCGCCAGGGCGACGCCATCCGGTCCCACCCAGTTGACCTGTTCTCCGCCAAAGGCTCGCACGTAGCCGCCCCAGCAGGTGTCCGGGTTCTTCAAGGCCGCATTGCGATAGCCCAGCGACTTGAGGATCCCGGGCAGCGCGCTTGTGAAACAGGGCTCCTCGGCGCTGTAGGTGGTGAAGCGAGCCTCGGGGAAATGTTCCCGGACCTTCTTGATGCCGTATTGAAACTGCCGGACGATGCTCTCGCCGGGGATATTCCACAGATACGGCTGGGCGTAGGCCGGATTCACAAACTCGATCCGTCCGCCCGCCGTTTGATCGGCGGCCAGCGCCCGCAACTCGGCGTAAGCGGCCGAGTCATTGGTCCGCTCGCGATCCCACGTCTCCGGCTCGATCTCCAGGTTGATCTTCCAGGCGGGGTGCCGCTTGAGGTTGTCCACCATGAACCGGGTGTACCCAGTTGGGTAATGCCCATAGACGCCGCCATGGTAGCCGTCCACAAAGAAGGCCGTTTGAGCCCGGAGACCCCCGGCCAGGCAGAGCAAAGCCAGGACACCCCAGCGACGGCCAATCCGACGGGTCTGGCGGTTCGACAACCACATGCCCCGAGGCTACTCGACGCGCCCGGCGTTGTTCAAGACACGCTTGGCTGCAAGCGGCCACGCTCGGCTTCGACGGCAACGCCCTCACCTGCGACCGCGACGCGGAGTTCGACTTTAGTTTGACGGTGCCTGATCCCTTGCTGACGCAGGAACACATTCCTGCTTTGAAAAAATGAGGCAACTGGCTCCTCCCGGAATCCCTGCCTTCATGCGCCGTTGACCCCGCGCTGGCGTTGGGGCGCCCTCCCTCGCGCCAATGGTCATCGGCCCGGCCTCGGCCGCGGTCGGGCCGCGCGACCGGCGGCGCCGCCTTACGGAAGTCTCGATGAATAGGAACCGTCGGGACGCGTCCGATTCTCTCGTAACACATTGCGGACCATGGATCAGACGCATTCGAGAGCTCTGCGGCGGCGCCTTCGGGGCGCGCTGGCCGCGGGGGTCGCTGTCCTCGTGGCGGCGACTGCGGCTGCTGCCCAGCCCCCTGCGAGCCCAGGCGTCGTTCAGGGAGACTCCCTGCGGACGACCCGCTGGCATATTGCCAGTTACCTCTACCTGCTGAACTACGGGCGCTACGAGCAGGCGGGCTCGGAGGCGAACATCGACTATGCGGCGCGGCTCGGTTTCAACGCCGTACGCTTCAACCTCTGGTGGCACGAAATCTTCCCGGATGCGACGTCCATCAAGGCCGGCGGCAATTGGTCGGGCCTGGATCACAACGTGGATTACGCCATCGGCAAGGGGCTGAAGGTGATTCTGACGGTGTGTCTGCGCCGGCCGGTGGGGGACGGATCGGTCTTCACAAGCGGGGACTGTGTGGTGGATTCGGAGGGGCGCGTGGACAGCAACTGGGACAAAACCACGCGCATGTCCTTTTCCAGCCCGCGATTCGGCCGCGCGATCCGCTTCTTTCAGCAGGTGGGGGAACGGTACCGGGATCGGCAGAATGCCGGCCACATCCTGGCCATTGCCCCGCTGGTCACGCGCGAGGCCGAAATCGCCTACGCGCATGAGAAGACGGAAGACTTCAACCCCGCTTTTGTGGCCGAGTTCCGCTCGTGGCTCGCAGGCCGGTATGACCGGCGGATTGCCGCGTTGAACGCGGCGTGGGGCCGCGAGCACGCGGCCTTCGACCAAGTTAGGCCGCCGCAGACTTTCAGCGGCCCTGCCGGCCATGACTGGTATCGGTTTCGGGATCTCAAAGCCCGCCAGTTTGTGGATTCGTGCTGCGCGGCGCTGGCGGCCCTCCCCGGTGTCGCCCGGCCGTATCGGGTGCTGCTGGATTACGGCAACGTGGGGGATCCCATGTCCTGGCGGCGCGGATCGATCAGCTTTGCGTTTCATGCCGCCAACCCGATGGTCTGGGGCATCAAACACAACGACGCCCACGATTACGACCAGCGCTACACCGGTTCGCTGCTGGGCGCCAATGCGCTGCGCCTCGACCGGGCCGCCTTCAACGAGTGGTTCTACGACCGCGACAAGGCCCGGTATCCGGGCGGCGACGTGGTGGAGGATAGCTGCAAGGAGATCCAAGGCCACTTCGACCAGGGGATGAACGGCGTTTCCTACGTGGGGGTGCATCCCCCGAACAAGGATCTGGAATCGATCGTGCAACGGCTCAAGCAGCGCGGCGTCTGGACCGCCCCGGCGGCCAAACGGCTGCCAGACCCCGGCGGCGCCGTCCGCGTCAAACTATCGACCCTCCTGGACTTGCACGGCTGGCAAGTCAGGGAGAAGTATTTCGATCCGCACTTCCGGGCCGGACGCACCCAGGCGGACGTGCTGATTGACCGCGATTTCACAGAGCCCCTGCTGCCGATCGTTCCACCCCAGGATTACGGAGATCGTCCCTGAAGGTCTCCTTCCCTCTCTGCCGGCGCTTTTCGAACATGAAACCCAGGATGCCCAGTCATATCTCCACCGCCCTTGTCGCCAGCCTGTGCCTGCTCTCCGGCCTGCCGCTCGCCCACGCGGCGCGGGCCGGCGAACCGCTCTTCTGGTGCGAGAGCACCGACGAATCCAAGCTCAAGCTCAAGGTCGATGAACGGGGCGGAAGATACTTTCTGAACAACGTCTCGGGCTACGAACCGTCGGACCGCAATGTCTTCTATTTCGTGGACTGGGATTTCATCGGCGACGCCCGGCGCCCCCGGCCTCTCAAGGACGTCGAGGTGGAGCCCAGCCGCCTCTACCTGGTGCATCTTTACGAGCTGAGCAAGCCGCGGCCCCTGGCGGACTTCTGGACGGGCGACGACCCGCGCAAAGCCTGCGACGCGGCGTTCTTGTGGGTGGGCGGCGGGAGCGTCCGCCAGACCGCGCGGACGGACCGGAACGCCACAGGCGCGCTGACGGAAATTCGCGAGGACCCGGCGCGGTTTCGTTTTCAGCCCGGGAACCGGCTGCCGCTGCACACGGAGCTGCTGCCGCCGTTCCAGCTTCCGACCAACAAGGTCTTCATCCTGGGCCGCTATGCCGAGGGGCTGACGTTCTCGAACCTGTTCGCCCACGGCGTCACCCACATCGCCGGAGTCGGAGCCGACTTCGACCAATTGCCCGCCACCCGGCGCGCGGTGACCATGGGAGGGTTCCTGAACGAGGGCATCGGATCGAAGCCGAACCCGAACGAGAAGCAGGACCACATCTCGCCCACGGAAAAGGCCTTCATGGAATGCCCGCTAGCCCACGTGACCAATCGGGCCGCCGCCGCCAGCTTTGCCGAGTACTTCTTCCTCGACGAGGAATTCTGGCACGACGACTACCAGCCGGCCACGATCGAGCGGCTGTGCGTGTTCTTCCAGGAGATGCGCCGCCGCAATCCGCGCTGCAAGCCCAGCGACTTCTGGAGCGGCGCGCCGCCTTACCGCAAATGGCAGCCTGCCGAAGGCCAGAAGTGGTCCGCCACCTTCCCGGTTTTGGCGGAACATTACTCGGACCCGGCCAAGGCCATGGCGGCGGCCCACCGGGCCATCACCCGCCCGGTGGCGGTCGCCGGCCGGAAGACCTCGCTGGCGGAGATCTTCGGCGCCGTCTGCGTCACGACCTACTTCGATCAGCTCTTTGGCTATGACGAAGAACTGAAGCAGTTCCGCTTCGATTACACCTTGCCGTCGTGGATTCACTACAGCCGCGTGAACCGCCGGCTGCCGGTCAACCGGGGCAAACCGGCCATCTGGTTCGGCATGGCCATCCTCGAAGGCAACTATCATCATCCCTCGATCGCTTTCCGCACGCGCACCGCCAATCCGCCCGGCGTGGTGACTTGGAAGGAGCGCCTGCCGGTCGCCCCGAACGTGACCGAACAACTGGCGTTCTTCGGCTTCCTGGAGGGGGATGGGGCCTACCTCTGGGATTCCTTTTTCACGGCCTCGTCCGATCCGAACGCCGCGTTCTGGCAGGTGAGATACTCGCTCGACTACAAGGACCCGCGCGGCAGTTGGCAGCCCGATGTCCCGGGAACGCCTCCAGGCCGCTCCCGCCTCCCCGCCGCCCACTGCCTGGCGTATTCGCCCGCCTACTATGCGCTGGCCGCCTGGAAGTACTCGCAGATCGCGGACATCGTCGAAGGGGGCGCGCGCCTGGACTTCGACTGCAGCCTGGACGACGGGAAGACGTGGCACACGCCGCCCGCCAACGGCTCGACGATGTGTGACGTGGCGCGGGAACGGCGGCCGATCGTCACCGGCGCCGTCAAGGGCGGGCAGATCGCCGTCGCGGCCTTCGACCCCTACCAGGGCATCGGCGACACCACCCCCATCCTGCTGCGTTACGGGAAAGACCGTTTCCGAATCGATCTCTTCGGAAAGCGAGTCCGGGTGTACCGGGGGACTCTCAGCGCCGATCGCTGAGAGTCGGCGGCGCTGGCGCCTATTGGACGAGGCGTTGGATGGCCTCCGCGCTCAGGGCGCCTCGCCCGCCGACCCGGCTGCCGAAAATCTGCAGGCGCCGCAGTTGGCCCCGGAACTGGCGGTCCCAGCCGTAGGTCCGCATGGTCGCGTTGAAGTTGCCGATCGCCAGGGGGCCGAGGTCGGCGGCCACGGGCCCCACATTGTAGGACGTGCGGCGGTCCAAAGCGACGGGGGCGGGCCCGGGCGCGTCCATCGCCGGGCTGAAGTGCCAGCGCACGTTGTCGCGCGATTGCGTTGCGTCGTAAGCGACGGCGAAGAAGGTCCATTTCCCCGGCTGGAGTTTGCCTGGCGAACTGTCGTTCTGAACATTGTCGGGCCATTGGTTCACCGCCAGGCGCAGGCGGCCATCGGCGTGGCAGACGAGGTCGATCCCCGAATGGTCCCCGTTCAGGCAGAATACGATCCGGTTGCCGCCGCTGCCGGTCTTCAAGCTCTCCGCCTGAAGCCAGCCCAGGAGGGTGAACGACCGGAGTCCGCGGAGATCTTCGATTGCCGCGTCGCCGACCTCCACTCGCCCCCACGGGGCGCCGTCCGGCAGGAGCAGCGCCCCATCGGCGCTCCGCCTGGCCGTGCCGTGGAGCCGGAGGACGGGCGTCTCCCCTTCGAGGAAGCCCGCGCGGACGATCGGGTCGCCGGATTTGCGATCCACAGCGATCAGAAGCTGGTCTTGGGCGCTGAGGCCGTCGGCGTCGGCTACGCGCAGCGTCACCGCGTACAATCCCGGTGTCTCGAACGTATGCGTGGGCGCCGGCTCGCTGCTGGCGGCGCCGTCGCCGAACTCCCAGCGCGCGCGGTGCGCGGTGGCGCTCCCGAACCGTACTGTCAGCGGGGCGAGTCCTTCCAGGACAGACGCGGTTGGCCGGGCTTCGGGGCGGAGCTTCTCGCCCGGCCGATAGGGAGTAAGGCGATACACCAGGTCGTTCGTCCACGCAGCCGTGACGAACGCCCCGGGCTGGGCGGAGCCCACAGCCCACTCCCTCATTTCCCACGGGTCCACGGCGTCCACTTTGTAGGGCCGCCCGCCCGCAAGCTGAACGCTCTGGGGCCTGCCGCCGAGGCAGTAGAGCAGGTAGTATTCGCCGGGTTGGGCAAGGAGGAACCGGCCTGAGTCGTTCCCCAGCGGCTGGAGTTCGTGGAACGGCGGGGCGTTGCCCATGAAGTCCTTGAGCCACTGGATGCGCGCAGGGCTTTCTCCATGCAGCAGGCCGCCTTTGGACCACCAGAGAATATCCTGCGCGTGCTTGTAGGTTTCTCCGTGGCCGACATAGCAGCCGCTCATCGTGCCGAGCCAGAAACGCTGGGTCATCTCCCGCGCCGTGAGATTGCCCCAACCCTGCGGGACGTTGCCTTCGTATTTGCACTCATCGTAAATGACCGGCTTGCGATACTGCTCGCGAAAGCGCAAGCCGCGGTTCATGTCGGAAGTCTGGAGGCTGGCGTGGGTCACCCAGGCCTTGGTGTGGTCATACCACTTGCTGCCGTTGTGAATGCCGCGCAGTCGCTGATGGGGGTCCTCCTGTTGCAGGAGGGCGAAGAACCGGTCCCAATCCTCCCACTGTTTGTTGCCGCGGTGGCCCG
>JAKLEJ010000101.1 GCA_022711695.1 Verrucomicrobiota bacterium
TGGCCTCAGCATAGGACGGCGGTCAAGGTTGGCGACTGCAATCTGAATCCGCCCGCCCCGGCCGCCTTCCACCGGTGGCGCGCCCGGCAAGGACCGTCGCCGCGCAGCCCCGGAGGCGTCGGACGCGGAACCAGAGCGCAATTGCCCGCTTGTCTGGGGCTGCCGTTTTGCCTAGCTTGTGCGCCGCATGAGCAGCGCTTTTCAGGCCGGCGGCTTTATCGCGTCCAGCGTCCGGAACATTCCGCGCTCGGGGATTCGCGAGTTCTTCGACATTGTCCAGAACCAAAAGGGAGTGATCTCGCTGGGGGTGGGCGAGCCGGATTTCGTCACGCCCTGGCACATCCGGGAGGCGGCCATCTACGCGCTGGAGCGGGGCAAGACGAGCTACACCTCGAACATGGGCTTGTTGCGCCTGCGCGAGGCGTTGGCGGCCCACCTCGAGGAGCATTTTCATGTGGCCTACGACCCGCGGGACCAAATCCTGATCGCCGTGGGGGTGAGCGAGGCCATGGACCTGGCGCTGCGCGCCCTCATCAACCCGGGGGACGAAGTCATCTACCATGAACCCTGCTACGTGAGCTACTCGCCCAGCATCGCCATGGCCCACGGGGTCCCGGTGGCTGTCTCCTGCCGGCCGGAGGACGGCTTTGCCGTTCGCGCGGAGGCCATCGAGCGGGTCATCAGCCCCCGCAGCAAGGCGCTGATCCTGAATTTTCCCACCAACCCCACCGGCGGGACCATGGACCGGGCCGGCCTGGAGCGGATCGCCGCGCTGGCGCAGCAGCGCAACCTGGTCGTGCTCACCGATGAGATTTACTCGGAGCTGACCTTCGAAGGCGAGCACGTGAGCATCGCTTCGCTCCCGGGCATGGCCGAACGCACGATTTTTCTGCACGGCTTCAGCAAGGCCTACGCCATGACCGGTTTTCGCATCGGCTACGCCTGCGGGCCGGCCGCCCTTGTCGAGGCGATGATGAAAATCCATCAATACTCGATGCTCTGCGCGAGCATTATCGGCCAGGAGGCGGCCCTGGAGGCCATCGAGTCGGGCTGGCCGGACACCCTGGAGATGCGCGACCACTACAAGGCGCGGCGCAACTATATCGTGAGCGCCTTCAACCAGATGGGCCTGCCCTGCCACCTGCCCCGGGGCTCGTTCTACGCGTTCCCTTGCATCAAGTCCACCGGGTTGGGCTCGAAGGAATTTGCGGTGAGACTGCTGGAGGAGGAGAAGGTGGCGTGCGTGCCCGGCGGGGCCTTCGGGCCCACCGGCGAGGGGTTCCTGCGCTGCTGCTTCGCCACCTCCCTCGAACAGATCAAGGTGGCCGCCGAGCGAATCGCCCGCTTTGTCGGGCGTCTCCAGAGGTAGCCGGCGGCGCCGCGCCGGTTGAACCGGCCTTGAATCCGCCGGCGATTTCCGGTTCTCTTGGCGCGATGGTTGTCCGCGTCACACTCGAGATCGCCCTCCGCAGGGAATTCGACTACTCCGTGCCCCCCGAGCTGGAGAGCCGGATCGAGGTGGGCAGCCGGGTCAAGGTCCCCTTCGGACCGCGGCAGGTGCTCGGCGTGGTCACCGACGTCCTTCAGGATGCCCAAACCACCCACACCCATCTCCGGCCGGTCTTAAAGGTGATCGGCGCCCAAAGCCCCATCACCCCCAAGGTGCTGAAGCTGGCCCGCTGGATTTCCGCCTATTATTGCTGTCCGCCCGAGATCGCGCTCAAGAGCGTCCTGCCCGAGGCCGTGCGACAGGAGGAGGACGGCTGGCGGGAGCGGCTCTACGTGCGCTTGTCTCCGCGCGGGGACGAGCTGCCCAAGCTCACCAGGCGCCAGATCGAGGTCTGGAACATCGTCGAGGAATGGCGCGCCCTCCCCCTGCAGCGGCTGCTCGAATTGTGCGGCTGCACCGCCGAGACCGTTCGGCGGCTCGAGGACAAGGGGCTCCTGACCATCGCCCCCCAGGTGTCCGAGCGCGATCCCTACGCCCACGAGCACATTCTCCCCACTCAGTCCCTGCCGCTCAACCAGGACCAGGCCCGCGCTTTCCAGGCCATTTGCCAAGCCATGGAGGCAGCCCGCGCGGTCCCCGCCGCCGGGGCCGCTACCCCCGCCGGGGTCTTTTTGCTCCACGGTGTCACCGGCAGCGGCAAGACCGAAGTCTATCTCCAGGCGCTCGCCCGGGCCCTCGAACAGGGCCGGGGGGGCATCGTGCTCGTGCCGGAGATCTCGCTCACGCCCCAGACCGTCGAGCGTTTCAAGGCCCGCTTCAGCAGCGGCCCGCTCCAAACCCTGGTCGCGGTGCTGCACAGCCATCTTTCGGCCGGCGAACGCCACGACGAATGGCACAAGATCCGCCAAGGCCGCGCCCGGATCGTCATCGGGGCCCGCTCCGCCATCTTCGCCCCGGTGGACCCGCTGGGCCTGATCGTTGTGGACGAGGAGCACGAGCACTCCTACAAGCAGGAGGAAGCCCCCCGCTATCACGCCCGCGACGTCGCCGTCGTCCGCGGCCAGATGGAAGGCGCCGTGGTGGTGCTGGGCTCGGCCACGCCCTCGCTCGAGAGCTTCTACAATGTCCAGCGAAGCCGCTACCGCCTCCTGGAGCTGCCGCAGCGGGCCGACGACAAAAAAATGCCGCTGGTGCGGGTGGTGGACTTGCGCCAGGCGGCGCGCGGCGAACGGGGTCCGCCGGTCTTTTCGCCGCAGCTCAAGGAGGCCATAGCCCAGCGCCTGGAGCGCCATGAGCAGGTCATCCTCTTCCTGAACCGCCGCGGGTACTCGACCTCGCTCCAGTGCCCCAAGTGCGGCTTCGTCGCCGAGTGCCCCAACTGCAGCGTTGCGCTTACCTTTCATCGGCATTCCCAGAGGCTGCTCTGCCACATCTGCGGGCACGAGGCCCCCGCCCCGGCCGCCTGTCCCGATCCCAAGTGCCGCAATCCGGCCATCCGTTACGCCGGCCTGGGCACCCAGAAGGTCGAAGACATCCTCGGCCGGCTCTTTCCCCATGCGCGCATCAAGCGGATGGACTCCGACGCCCTCCAGCGCAAGGAAGACTACCGGCGCATTCTGGGAGATTTCCGCGCCGGCAAGCTCGATATCCTGGTCGGCACCCAGATGATCGCCAAAGGGCTTCACTTTCCAAATGTCACCCTGGTGGGGATCATCCATGCCGATCTGAGCCTGCACATGCCGGACTTCCGCGCCGGCGAGCGCACCTTTCAACTGCTGACCCAGGTGGCCGGTCGCGCCGGTCGCGGCGATGTCGAGGGCGAGGTCTTTATCCAGAGCTTTACCCCGTTCCATCCCGCCATCCAGTACGCGCGGCGTCATGACTTCGCCGGCTTTTACGAGCAGGAGATCGAATTTCGCGAGCAACTCCGCTATCCCCCGATCGCCCGGGTGGCCTTGCTGACTCTCAAAGGCCGCAACGAGGACAAGGTCCGTTTCTCCGCCGAGCACGCCCGGCGCGAACTCGAAACGTTGCTTTCCACGCCCGGCGCGTCCCCGGGACCGGAGACGCCCGCGCCCGCGGAGGATTTGTTCGCCGGCAAGGAGGCAGGCGAGGCCGGCCCGCCCTCCGCATCGCCGCCCGCTTCCGCGGCGAGAGCCCTGCCCGATCTGATCCTGGCGGGCCCGGCTCCGGCGCCGCTGGCCAGGGCTGAGACCTTTTACCGATACCAGATCATGCTGCGCACCCGGCTGATGTCCCGGCTCAGCCAGCGCCTGGCCCAATTCAGCGAGACGCTGCGTCTGCCCGACGACGTCACCCTCACCATCGACATCGACCCCGCCAATCTGGCTTGAGCCTTCAGCCCGCTCTGCGCGCCACGTTCGGGAGACGATGCCGGCCGACCCGATCTGCAAAGCAGGAAACAGGACGGCCAGCAAGCAGGGGCGGGCTTAGGCTTCGGAATCCGGCTCAGGCCGACGGCGTCGCAGCAGGAGAGCCTTCGGGCGCCTGGGGCGCGGCGAGTTCGCGGCTGACCAGGACGACCATCTCGCCCTTCAACGGTCGCTGCCGGATCCGGTCCAGCAGCTCGGCCGCAGACCCGGCGAGGAATTGCTCGAATTTCTTCGTCAACTCGCGCGCCACGACCACGCGCGCCTGGGGGTAAAGCTCTGCCAGTCCCTCCAGCAGCTTCTCGATCCG
The DNA here is from genome assembly GCA_022711695.1 of Verrucomicrobiota bacterium. Classification (GTDB taxonomy): domain Bacteria; phylum Verrucomicrobiota; class Verrucomicrobiia; order Limisphaerales; family JACRJZ01; genus JACRJZ01. Next base: position 4,151 of record JAKLEJ010000101.1, read on the forward strand.
CCAGGGCGATTCGTAGAAGACAAGCGTGCCTTCGACGCCGCGCAGATTCTCGAGACGCCGGCGGCGTTGGCCCGACTTAACCGGCAGGAAACCAATGAAGTGAAACTCTTCAGACGGCAGCCCGCTGGCCGTCAGTGCGGCCACCAGCGCGCATGGGCCTGGCACGGCCTCGACACGAAAACCGGCTTGACGCGCTGCGCGCACCACTCTCTCCCCGGGATCACTGATCCCCGGCGTGCCGGCGTCGGTCACCAGGGCCACTTTGGCTCCTTGCGACAGCCGCTGCAGGATTTCCTCGCCCCGCCGCGCCTCGTTAAACCGAAAGTAGCTTAAGATCGGCCGCGAAATGCCGAAATAGGTAAGTAGTTGCCCGGTGCGGCGGGTGTCCTCGGCGGCCACGACATCGCACTCGCGGAGGGTGCGGAGGGCCCGCAGAGTGATGTCCTCGAGGTTGCCAATGGGAGTGGCCACGAGGTAAAGCGTGCCCGGCGCAAGCGGTGGTAAGGTGGAATCTGCGTCAGCCATGTGCTGATCCGAAGGGTTCACGGTTTGTGAGAAGAATGCGAGTCAAAAGCAACCGGCGCGGGGATGCGCCTGCGGGCGCGTCGCGCCGTTCCTGAGCCATGCTGCGCTATTTCAAGAATTTCTATTCCTGGCTGACGGAGGGTGAGCCCGTGGGCGCGCCCGCCGCGATTCCCCAGGCCTCCCCCGCCCGCGCCAACCGGCAGGCCGCCGCTCCCGCCAGCAGCCTCCCCGCCGATCGCGCCTCCGCCCCAGCGACGGACAACGCGCCGGCCGCCCCCCTCCCGCACGTGCTCATCGGTGTCCCCGTCAGTTCCGTGCTGTCCGACCTGGCCGAGGACCTGCGCTCCAGACTGGCCCCGCACAGCGCGCGCAAGCTCTCCGCCCCTCTCAGCAAGGTAGTGCCGCAACTGGCCACCGGCGAGATTTGTCTTTCGTTGGGGGATCTGCGGCCGTTCAACCGCGAAGTCCTGAGCGGGGTCACTCTGCCGGAAACCTGCCCGGTTCGGTTTCCACTGGCTGAAATCCTCAAGCAGGTTGGGCCTGAACATTACCGCTGCCGCCCAAACCAAAAGGTGATTCGGATTCCGGACGAGGTGACCGGCCTGTTCGACAAGAATGGCCATAATGTCACCATCGCGGCCCTTCCGCCCAAGACGGAGCCGCCCGCTCCGGCCAAGCCCGCTCCGGCGGCGCCATCGCGCGCCGCGGTTTCGGCGACCCCTTCGACGCCGAAAGCTCCCCAAGCGCCTGTCACTCCTGCGGGCTTGCCGGCTGCGCCGCTAAGACTCCCCCCGACCGCCGCCCCGGTTTCCCAAGTTGCCGCCCGCCCAACCCCGGCTCCGACGTCCGTGGCGCAAGCGCCGCCCGCGCCGGCGCCCAATGCCCTTCTTTCTGGCGCCTCTTTGCCTTCACCGACGGCTCTCCGGCCCAGCGGGCCAGCGCCCATCCGCGCCCCGCAACCGTCTGTGCCTCGAAGCGCCCCCACGCGCCTGCCGTCAATGCCCGGCTTGCCCACCGGTGGCGCCATTCCTCCCTCCGGTCTCCCGCACCCCGCCGCGCCGGCTGCCCCGGCCCGACCGACCCTGATGCCCGTTGCCGCGGCCCCGCAACAGGCCCCAGCCTGTGAAGGAGAGACCCTGCTTGTGCCGCTGGCCCAGCTCGACCGTGAATGGCCGGCGGCGGTGCGCGAGGAATTGGCCCGCTTTGACGTCCACGCCGCCCAGGTGGCCCTGCCCTTGGGGCAGGTCGAGCTGGCGCTCCGCACCGGGCAGGTGCAGTTCCCGTGGAAGCGCCTCTGCGGTTGGATCGAGCCGGCCTTCCCCAACCCGCCTTCGCCCGCAACGGCCGATTTGATGCTGAACCTCCCGTTGAAGGTCGTGGCCCCGCTGTTCATGGCTCGCTACAAGGCCGACGCCAACCAGCGCAAAGCCGCCATCGCCCCCGAGATTCCGGATGTCTTCGGCCGGGTCGAGGGCCAGGGCTGGGGCATGGTTCCTCCTCCGACCTCCGGACCTCCGGCAGGCGCCCGACCGGCGGCCTCCCCTGCGGGCCCAGCGCCCGCCGCTTCCGCGCCAGCCCAGCCCGCCGCCCCGGTCCCCCCGGCTCGCGCCCCGGAACCGGTGTTCGATCTCAACTCGGTCATCGGTCCCGCCAGCCAGCGCTTCCCGCTCAAAGAGATCGTGGCCAACACCGGCAAGCTCCCGGGAGCCGTTGGCTCGCTCCTGGCGTTGAGCGATGGCCTGATGGTCGCCAGCTCCCTGCCGCCTCAGGTCAAGGGCGAGTTGGTGTCCGCCTTCCTGCCTCAAATCTTCGGCCGCATGAACCAATACGCCCGCGAACTCAGCATGGGCGGCCTCCGCGGCATCAGCTTCGCCGTCGATGGCGGTTGCTGGCAGATTGCCAAGGAACCCAATATCTACCTCGCGGTGCTCTGTCGTCCGGACAAGGCCGTTCCTCTGACCCACCTGGCCGCCGTAGCCGCGGAACTCAACAAGCAACAGCAGTAAATCCCATGGCCATCATCAACCAGGCAACCAAAGAACTGCAGGTCAAGATCGTCTATTACGGGCCTGCGCTTTGCGGCAAGACCACTAATTTGGTTCAGGTGCACGACCAGGTCCAGGCCCCCGAAGGCCAGAAGGGCAAGCTCGTTTCCCTCGCCACCAAGTCCGACCGCACCCTCTTCTTCGACTTCCTGCCCATCGAGGCCATGGCCATCAAGGGCTTTCGCACCAAGTTCCAGCTCTACACCGTCCCCGGGCAGGTCATCTACAACACCACCCGCCAACTGGTGCTCCGCGGCGTGGACGGCCTGGTCTTCGTGGCCGATTCCCAATACGAGAAGATGCAGGAAAACGTGAAGAGTTTTCAGAACCTCGAGGAAAACCTCCGGACGCTGGACCTCAACCTGGCGGATATTCCCTACGTCCTGCAGTACAACAAGCGCGATCTGCCCAACGTGGCCCCCGTCGAGTATATGGACTTCCTGCTCAACAACCGCGAGGTGCAGGTGCCGGCCTTCTGCGCGGCCTCCCACAAATGCGAGGGCGTCTTTGAAACGCTCAACGCCATCACTCGCATGCTCCTGCACAAGTACATCAACGAAAGCCAGCGACAAGCGGCCTGATATGCCCCTGCCCCAGCTCATCGAGGAAGACTTGCGCGTGCTGGACGAGGCCCTCGGAACCCTCGTCACCCGCAGCGAATCCTCCATGGCCATCCTGATCGACCAGGCCGGGTTCCTCATCACTCAGGCCGGCGCCGCCGCCGAGTTTGACACCACCACCCTCGCCGCCCTGGCCGCCGGCTCCTTCGCCGCCACCCAGAGCATGGCCTCTCTCACCCGCGAAAACAACTATAACAGCCTCTACCAGCAGGGCGACGAGTCCAGCCTCTTCATCCTCAATATCGACTCGGACTGCCTCCTGGTCGTCGTCTTCAAGAGCGCCGTCAGCGTGGGCGCGGTCAAATACTACGCTTTGGCCACCTCCGCCATCGTGGCCGAACAGCTTCGCAACGCCCGCCAGCGCGCCCCCCACCAATCCATCGACCTCGCCGTTCTCAACCTCGAGAACTCCAACGATTACTTCCACCGCAGGAGCGTGGACGTGAACTGAGCCGCGATCCCGGGCCCCTCCTTGCGGTCCGGCCGGAGAACCTGAATCCTCCCATCCGATGCGCCCTCAGCCGGCTGCGTCTTTGACGATGCCTGCCGCCGCCAGGCCCCGGCCGCGAGAGCCTCGGATTCGGAGCTTGACGGCAGCCCTGGCAGCGCTTCTCTATGGCCGCCAGCAAACGCAGCCCATCTAAACTCGTCATGAACCGTCTCCTGCAACGGGAGGCAGCCGCGGCCCTCGCCGTCCTGATCCACTTTGCGACCGCAGCGCTCACCGCGTGCGCCGCCCCGCTCGATTCGGCGGTGGACCTCAATCGCAAGTGGGCCGAGCAGCTCTTCCCAGCCGCGTCGGCCAGCCGTCTGGTCATCTGCCACGAGGACGAACCCGGCGACACGAAGATCGGCCGATGCGCCGCCGGCGGGCCCCTCCGGTTGGGCAGCTAGACCTACCCGCGCGGCATCGGCGTCAACTCGCTCAGCGTGCTGCGGGTGACGCTCGATCGGCCCGCGCAAAACCTCCTGTCCGTGATCGGGCTCGACCGCAACGTGGACAATACGCGCGCATCCTGCCGATTCCGGGTGCGCATCGGAACGAACGAGGTCTTTGCCACAGAGGCGTTCCAGGCCAACGCCCCGCCGCGCGCCATAGACGTTCCGTTGAGCGGAGCGACGGAGTTCGACTTGATCGTGGACGATGCCGCTGACGGCCGCGGCTGGGACCAGGCCGATTGGGCCGACGCCAAGGTCGTGCTTCAGGACGGGGCGGCGCTTTGGCTCGATGACCTCGCGGTGGATGGGCCTCTGCCTTTCTCGTTTGTCTATGGCGGGAGACCTTCCTCGGAGTTCTTCCGCCAGTGGACCCGCGAGGTCAAAGTGGAGACGCTGAGCGACACGCTGAGCCGGCGCACGCTGACGCTGACGGACCCGGCGACCCATCTGGAGGTTCGGGCGGTTTGCCTGGTGTACTTGGACACGCCGGGCGTCGATTGGACCCTGCATTTCACGAACAAGGGCGCCAGGGACAGCCTGGTGATCGAAGAGGTGAAAGCCCTGGACGCCGCCCTCGCAGCCGGCGGGGCGGAGAGCGTCGTGCTTCACCGCTTGAACGGCGCTCCGAGCCGGGTCGATGACTGGATGCCCTTCGAGCAGCCGCTGGCCCGAGGACAGCCGATCGAGTTTGCCGCCACCAATGGCCGCTCCTCGAACGTCTCGCCTTGGTTTCATGCCGATTGGGGCAGTGGCGGGGTCATCACGGCCATCGGCTGGTCCGGGCAGTGGAGCGCCTCGGTCCGGTTCAACGGCGACCGCGTTCGCACCCAGGCGGGACAGCAGCGTTTGCGAACCGTGCTGCATCCGGGCGAGAGCCTGCGCACCCCGCGCATCCTCCAGCTTCGCTGGGAGGGTGGCGACGCCGCGCGCGCCTGCAATCTCTTCCGGCGCACGCTGATCGCCCACGTCCTGCCCAGGATCGGCGGCCAGCTCGTCTGGCCCCCCATCGCCCATCTCAGCACCGCCTTCTACGAACTCAACGACTCCAACGAGCGCAACGTGCTCTCCCATCTCGAATCGCTCCGCGGCCTGGGATTCGAGATGTTCTGGCTCGACGCCTACTGGACCGGCCCCAACGGATTCCCGCAGGCCATGGGCAATTACGGCTTTCCGATCGAGCGCGTGGAGCCAAAAGACCGCTTCCCGCGCGGGCTGCGGGCTATTGCGGACGCGGTCGAGAAGGAGGGCCTGCGGTTCCTGATGTGGTTCGAGCCGGAGCGCGTGGCCCCGGGCACGTTCC
>JAKLEJ010000102.1 GCA_022711695.1 Verrucomicrobiota bacterium
CAGATTCACGCCTTCATTTCGGAGGACAACCTGGCGGCAGCGGACAGGGTTTTGGAGGCGGCCTTGGCCACTTTTGTGGATCTCGCCGGGATGCCGGGCATGGGCCGGAGGAGGACGTTCAAGAGTTCAGCGTTGTCGGAGCTGCGGTCGTTTCGAGTGAGCGGGTTTCGCAACTACCTGGTTTTTTACCGACCAGGAGCAGTAGGCGTCGAAATCGTGCGGGTGCTCCACGCGGCTCGCGACCTGGACGCTCTGTTTGGCGACGATTGAATCTCGCGTGGAGCGCCGCCATCCAACCGCGGCTGCGGCCGTGGCCGGCCCCGTCCAACTCCAATGAGGTTGCTTTGGACCCAGATATGGTCTGCCGCGTTGACAGGGGGGCATACGGAGAGAAGACTGGCGGCATGAAGACTGGACGAGGGCCTCTTGGGAGGGCGCCATGGGCTGTGATGGCGCTGGCGTTTTGCGCCGGGGATGTGTTTGGCGCCGCCGTGGAAGCCGGGAAGAGCGCGCCGGCCGCGGACGCCGCCCCGCGCATTGTGCGGATCGACCCGCCGGAGCAGGAGTTTTTCTCGAAGCGGCTGGATTTCCACGGGATTCCGATCAAGGCGCACGCGGTAGTGGCGGACGAGGCGTTGCAGGCGGCGTATGGGCGGCTGTCGATGCTGTTCAGCAACCTGCTGGTGCGGCAGCCGATGCTGCTGTCGAACCTGGCGGGGGCCGGGGCCGAACTGCACATCATCGGGCGCAACCAGGTGACGACCGACCTGCCGGAATGGCGGCACGACAAGGGCAAGCCGCTGGCGGAGTATAAGGGGCTGACGCGAGACCAGCGGACGCGCGGCATGGGCGGTCTGCTGACCTCGTGCGGCGAGGAGAATCTGCTGAGGCTGCCCAACGACCGCTACCGGGGCCGGGACATCTGCCTGCACGAGTTCGCCCACAGCGTCCGCAGCTTCGGGATGTCCCGCGAGGCGCGGGCCCGGTTCAACGAGCAGCGCGAGCGGTCGCTGGCCAAGGGGCTGTGGAAGAACTCCTACGCGGGATCGAATCCGGACGAGTTCTTCGCCGAGCTGACGATGTGGTATTTCGGGACGCGCGGGGACCTGGGCATGACCGGGCCCAAGCCCGCCGACGGCCCGGAGGGGTTGAAAGCGTACGATCCGGAGGCGTTCGCGCTGTTCGACGATTTCTACGGCGGGCGCATCGACATCGGCCCCGTGGAACGGCGGTCGTGGCGGCGCCCGCGCGAGGGCGCTTCGCCGCGGTCCGGGGCGGTTTTGACGAATTCTCAGAGCGATCCGCGGCCGAACGGGCGGTGAGACGGGGCAAGCCCTCCCGGCTCCGCAGGCGCGTCGCCCTACCTTCGCGCGAGGGGGCACAGGGAGAGTGCGGAGGGCGGTTCGATGGAACAAATTTCCCCGGCGGGGCGGCCCCGCCGGGGAAAGCGCCGCACGCGTGGAAGGGCGCGCTACCGGATGTCGGCGTGGTATTCCTGGAGGGACCTGACGGCGCCGCGTCCGGAGCGGGACTCGGCGATGCCCAGGACGGAGGCGCGGGCGGCGGCGGTGGTGGTGATGTAAGGCACCTTGTATTTGATGGCGGCCTTGCGGATGTAGCCGTCATCGACGGCGCTGGCCTTGCCGACGGGGGTGTTGATGATGAGGTCCACGGCCTTGCTCTTGATTTCGTCGGCGATGTTGGGCCGCTGATGCTCGTGGATTTTGAAGCTTTGCTCGCACTTGACGCCGTGCTGCTGGAGGAACTCGAAGGTGCCCTGGGTGGCCTTGATGCGGAAGCCCAGCTCCTGGAAACGGCGGGCGACATCGAGGATGGGCGGTTTTTCGCGGTCGCTCACCGAGATGAAGACGGTGCCCTTGGTGGGGAGGGGTCCGCCGGCGGCTTCCTGGGCCTTGAAATAGGCCAGGCCGAAGGAGGGGGCCATGCCAAGCACCTCGCCGGTGGAGCGCATCTCGGGCCCAAGGACCGGGTCCACCTCGGGGAACATGTTGAAGGGGAGGACGACCTCCTTGACGCCGATGTGGGGCAGGTTTTTGCGTTCGAGCTTCAGCTCGCGAAGCTTGATGCCGAGCATGAGCTGGAGGGCAATGCGGGCCATGGGCACAGCGCAGACCTTCGAGACCAGGGGCACGGTGCGGGAGGCGCGGGGGTTGGCTTCCAGGACATAGACCTTGTCCTGGCAGATGGCGTATTGGATGTTCATCACGCCGCAGACCTTGAGCTCGCGGCCGATGCGCAGGGTGTACTCCTCGATGGTCTTGAGGTGGCGCCCCGGGAGGGTGACCGGCGGAATGGCGCAGGCGGAGTCGCCGGAGTGGATGCCCGCCAGCTCGATGTGCTCCATGACCGCCGGCACGAAGGCGTCCGTGCCATCGGCGAGGGCGTCGGCCTCGGCCTCGATGGCGTTGTCCAGGAAACGGTCGATGAGGATGGGGCGCTCGGGGGAGACGTCCACGGCCTTGGCGACGTATTCCTTGAGCATGGCCTCGTCGTGGACGACCTCCATGGCGCGGCCGCCCAGCACGAAGGAAGGCCGGACCATGACGGGATAGCCGATGCGGGAGGCGACGGCGCGGGCCTCGTCGAAGTTGCTGGCCATGCCGGACTCGGGCATGGGGATGCCCATCTGCTCCATCATTTTGCGGAAGCGGTCGCGGTCCTCGGCGAGGTCGATGGTGTCGGGGGAAGTGCCGAGGACCTTGACGCCGGCGGCTTCGAGTTCCCTGGCGATGTTGAGGGGGGTCTGGCCGCCGAACTGGACGACGACGCCGATGGGCTTTTCCTTGGCGTAGATGCTGAGGACGTCCTCGACGGTGAGGGGCTCGAAGTAGAGCTTGTCCGAGGTGTCGTAATCGGTGGAGACGGTCTCGGGGTTGCAGTTGACCATGATGGTCTCGTAGCCGGCCTCGCGGAGGGCGAAGGCGGCGTGAACGCAGCAGTAGTCGAACTCGATGCCCTGGCCGATGCGGTTGGGGCCGCCGCCCAGCACCATGACCTTCTGACGGGAGCTGACCGGCACGCGGTCGGGCGCGTTGTAGGTGGAGTAGTAATAGGCGGCGTTCTCGACGCCGCTGACCGGGACGGCGTCCCAGGCTTCGACGACGCCCAGGGCGATGCGCTGCCGGCGGATGGCGGCTTCGCTGGTTCCCAGCAGCAGGGCCAGGTAGCGGTCGGCAAAGCCATCCTTCTTGGCCTGGACGAGCAAATCGTTGGGGAGGGCCTTGCCCTTGTGTTTGAGGAGTTTCTCCTCGAGCTGGACGAGCTCCTGCATCTGCTCGATGAACCAGGGCTTGATGTGGGTCTTGCGGCAGAGCTCCTGGACGCCGGCGCCCTTGCGCAGGGCTTCGTACATGATCCACTGCCGCTCGCTGGAGGGCTCGTTGAGCATCACCATCAGCTCGTCAAGCGGGCGCTGGTGGTAGTCTTTGGCGAAGCCCAGCCCGTAGCGGCCGTTTTCGAGGGAGCGTATGGCCTTCTGGAAGGCTTCCTTGTAGGTTTTGCCGATGCTCATGACCTCGCCGACGGCGCGCATCTGGGTGCCGAGCTTGTCTTGCGAGCCCTTGAATTTCTCGAAGGCGAAGCGCGAGAACTTCACCACCACGTAATCGCCCGAGGGGGTGTATTTTTCGAGGGCGCCGTCGCGCCAGTAGGGGATCTCGTCGAGGTTCAGGCCGCCGGCGAGCTTGGCGGAGACGAGGGCGATGGGGAAGCCGGTGGCCTTGGAGGCCAGGGCCGACGAACGCGAGGTGCGGGGGTTGATCTCGATCACAACCACGCGGCCGGTTTTGGGATCGTGGGCGAACTGGATGTTGGTGCCGCCGATGACCCCGATGGACTGGACAATGCGGTAGGAGTAATCCTGGAGTTTGGCCTGGAGCTTGGGATCGATCGTCAGCATCGGGGCCACGCAGTAGGAATCGCCGGTGTGCACGCCCATGGCATCGACGTTTTCGATGAAGCAGACGGTGATTAACTGGTCTTTGGCGTCCCGGACCACCTCGAGCTCGAGCTCTTCCCAGCCCAGGACGGATTCCTCGACGAGAATCTGGCCGACCATGCTGGCGGCCAGGCCACGGCTGGCCACCACGCGCAATTCCTCGACGTTATAAACGTGGCCGCCGCCGGTGCCGCCCAGGGTGTAAGCGGGCCGGATCACCACCGGGTATCCCAGCTCCGCCGCCACTTTCTCGGCTTCCTCGACGCTGAAGGCCGGGGCGCTGCGCGGCATGTCGATGCCCAGCCGCTTCATGGTTTCCTTGAAGACGATGCGGTCCTCGCCCTTTTCGATGGCGTCGGCCTCGACGCCGATGATGCGGACGCCGTATTTGGCGAGCACGCCGGACTTGGCCAGAAGGGAGGAGAGATTCAGGCCGGTCTGGCCGCCGAGGTTGGGCAGGAGGGCGTCGGGGCGCTCCTTCTCGATGATCTCGGTCATGGCCTGGAGGGTGAGCGGCTCGATGTAGGTCACGTCGGCCATTCCCGGGTCGGTCATGATGGTGGCCGGGTTCGAGTTCACCAGCACGATCTGGTAGCCCAGGCTCCGCAAGGCCTTGCAGGCCTGGGTGCCGGAATAGTCAAACTCGCAAGCCTGCCCGATTATGATCGGGCCCGATCCGATAATCATCACTTTCTTGATGTCAGTTCTTCTGGGCATGGATTTCCTCCACTTCTCTCGACACTGCTTTGGTTAGGGGTACGCAGTTTGTCATTGGTTGGGCCGTTTCTAAGGGAGCGCCCGGCGCGGCGCAAACAAAAAGTCCCGGAAAGGCCGCCGCCAGACATCGGCGCGCTCCACCGGGGCCGATGCGGGGCGTTGGGAATGTGCTTTTGTCCGAGGCGGCGGGGGGTAGAATCGGGGCATGGGAAGTGTGCGCAAGCAACTGGAGCGGTTTCTACTTCGGGGCCCCCGGCTGGGCCGCGGGGTGTATGTGGCCCGCGGGGCGGTGGTGACGGGAGATGTGCGGCTGGGGGAGCATGCCAGCGTGTGGTTCCAGGCGGTGCTGCGCGGGGACATCAACCGGATCGTGGTGGGGGCCCGCTCGAACATCCAGGACGGGGCGGTTCTGCACGTGGCGGGGGACCTGCCGTGCGTGCTGGGGCGCGGGGTGACGGTGGGGCACGGGGCGATCGTGCATGCCTGCCGGGTGGGCGATGGCTGCCTGATCGGAATGGGGGCAGTGGTTCTGGACGGGGCGGTCGTCGGAAAGGAAAGCCTGGTGGGCGCGCGAGCGCTGGTCACGCAGGGCTCACGGTTTCCGGCCGGCAGCCTGATCCTGGGGGCGCCGGCCAGAGTGGCGCGCCGCCTGACGGTCCAGGAACGGCGGAACCTGAAGCTTTACGCCCGCCACTACGTCGAGAACGCCGCCTACTGCCTCGAACACGGGATCAACGTGGGCGGCCCCCTCTGACGAAAAAAACGCGGACTAGCGGAACTTTCAGGTTTTACTGTCGAGGGCTTTTCGGGTAAGGTTAAGGAAAATGTCGTTGCGAGTCAGCGCGGGCCTGGTGATGTATCGCCTCCGGGGAGGCGAACTGGAGGTTTTTCTCGCGCATCCCGGAGGCCCGCGCTCGGCCCACGAAGACGACGGCTTCTGGACGATACCCAAGGGGCGTCAGAACCCGGATGAGACGCTGCTGGATGCGGCCAAGCGGGAGTTCGAGGAAGAGGTCGGCATTCCTCCGCATGGTCCGTATCTGGAGTTGGGATCGATCCGGCAAAGAGGGGGGAAGATCGTCTATGCGTGGGCCTTCGAGGGCGACTGGGATGACTCGAAGCCAATCCACAGCAACACTTTCGAGATGCCGTGGCCGCCGCGTTCGGGGCAGATGCGGAGCTTTCCAGAGGTGGATCGGGCGCGTTTTTTCAATCTCGCCGCCGCCCGGGAGAAACTGAAGGAAACCCAATGCCCGCTGCTGGACCGGCTGGAGGCGATGCTGGCCATGTATCGGCCCGATCTGCGCCCCAAAGCGCGGTCGGACTCCAGTCAGCCCGCCTGAACACAAGGATGGCCGCCATGAGACCTTCTACGCTTGGCACGACAAGTCCCGGGCTCGATGCGTTGGGTAATCCGAATCCAGAGGGGGTAGCCGCCCATGACCGCGCTTGACCAGGACGCCCAACCGGCGCAGGAATCCACCGAGGCGGTGGTGGCGGTGCGCGGACTGACGAAGGTCTTCAAGGATTTCTGGGGCCGCCCGAAGGCGCGCGCGGTTGACAACGTCAGTTTCGAGGTGCGCCGGGGCGAGGTGTTCGGTCTGCTGGGCCCGAACGGGTCCGGCAAGTCCACCACCGTCAAACTGCTGCTGGGTCTGCTTCATCCGACCCGGGGACACCTGGAAGTGTTCGGACACTCGCCGCGTCACGTGGCCACCAAGGCCCGGATCGGCTACCTGCCGGAGGAATCCTACCTCTACCGTTACCTGGACTCGAAGGAGACGCTGGATTTCTTCGGGAGCCTTTTCACCCTGTCGCGCGAGGACCGCCGGCAACGCACCGGGCAGCTCCTGGACATGGTGGGGCTGGGCCAGACGCAGACCCGGGCGGTGGGCGAGTTCTCCAAAGGCATGCAGCGCCGCATCGGGCTGGCGCAGGCGTTGATCAACGATCCGGACCTGGTGATCCTGGACGAGCCGACCTCGGGGCTGGACCCGATCGGATGCCGGGAGGTCAAGGACCTGATTGTCGCGCTGGCCCGGCGGGGCAAGACCGTCATTCTGAGCAGTCACCTGCTGGCCGACGTCGAGGATGTGTGCGACCGGGTGGTGATCTATTACGGCGGGCGCGTGCAGGCGATGGGCGCGCTGAAGGAACTGCTGGCGACGCCCGACGCCCTGCGCATTCATACGCCGCTGCTGCGCCGGGAGACCCTGGAGAAAGTGCTGCAGACCCTCCGGCAGGATGTGGCCGAGGACCGGGTCCAGGTGGAGACGCCCACCCAGAATCTCGAAAGCTATTTCCTGGAGGTCGTCCGCAAAGCCCGTCAGCAATCGGCCGACACCTCCGGGGCGGTCTCCGGAGGGCGCGTGGCGGCCTATCTACAGGGGGGCGTCCCGAGCCCGGAGATGCCCGCCGCGGACAAGGTGCTGGAGCGCCTGGCGGCGCCGGCGGCGCCCGCGGCCGCCCCTGCCGCCCAAGCGCCGGCGACCCTGCCCGCCCCTGCGGCGGAGAAGTTGGCGGCGCTGGCCCAGCCGTCCAGCCCGGGACCGGCGGCGGCGCCTGCTGCCGCGGCGCCCGCGCCGAACAAGCCGGCCCCGCCAGTGAGCGAGGCCGAGCTGGCCCGGGCCAACGAGAAGCTGGCCGGGCTGGTGGGCAAGAAGTGATCGCGCGCCGCGCGGCGGAGGCCCAACGATGCAACAAGTGCTGGCCATCGTGCGGTTGACCTGGAAGGCGGCGTTTCGCTTCCGGCTGTTCTGGGTGCTGGCGGCGATGCTGGGGGGCGCGGTGGTGCTGCTGCCGCTGCTGATCCAGGACGACGGCACCGCCCGGGGCTTCACGCAAATCCTGCTGACTTACACGCTGGGGGTGATCGCGACGCTGCTGGGGCTGGCGACGTTGTGGCTGGCCTGCGGCACCCTGGCGCGCGACATCGAGGACTGCCAGATGCAGATGGTGGCGGTGAAACCGGTGGGGCGGTGGCAGATCTGGCTGGGAAAATGGCTGGGCATCGTGGCGCTGGACGCCCTGCTGCTGGCCCTGTCCGGGGCCTGTGTGGCCGGTCTGCTGCAATGGCGGGCCCAACGCCTTCCGGAGGCCCAGCAGCGGATTTTGCGCAACGAGGTGCTGGTCTCGCGCGGCACGCTCAAGGAAGCCCCGCCGGACATCGAGGGCGATGTCGAACGCGTGCTGCAGGAGCGCCTGCGGCAGCGCGAAGACACGCCCCTGGACGTCAAGACGGTGCGCAAGGAAATCCGCGAGCAGGTCAAGGCGGCCAACCAGGTGGTGCCGCCCAACAACCGCCGCTGGTGGGAGATCGACCTGGGGCTGAGAGCGGCCTCCCTGAGAGACCAGCCGCTGCATTTGCGGATCAAGTTTCACGTGGCGCAGACCAACAACACCGGCTCGTATCTGGGCATCTGGGATGTGGGGCCCGCGGATTCGCCGCAGCGGCAGCGGCTGGTGCAGGACAGCCTGGCGGCCTCGACCTTCCATGAGTTCGAGATTCCGCCCAACCTCTGGGATGACAAGGGGGTGCTCCGGATCGAATTTCAGAACCGCAACGAGGTGGCGGTGCTTTTCCCGCTCGAGGACGGCCTGGAGGTGCTGTATCGGGACGGGGGCTTTGCGGTGAACTTTGCGCGCGGGCTGGCGATTATCCTGTGCTGGCTGGGCATGCTGGCGGCGCTGGGGCTGGGGGCGGCGAGCGTGGTCTCGTTTCCGGTGGCGGCTTTCGTGTCGGGGGCGGTGCTGCTGGTGGGTCTCTCGTCCGGAACGCTGGCGGGCGCCGTCGAGGAGGGCACGATCGGGGGCGTGAACGAGGAAACCGGCGTGGCCGAGGGCTCGTCGCTGGACGTGGTGCTGATCCCGTTCTTCAAGGGGGTGCTCCGGGTGTTGAGCCTGGTGGAGGGGTTCTCGCCGGTCGATGCGCTGAGCACCGGCCGCAGCGTGCCGTGGACGCAGGTGGGCCTGGCCTTCCTCCAGGTGGTGGTGATAGTGGGCGGCGCGCTGGCGGCGCTGGGGATATTCTTTTTCAGCCGGCGCGAGCTGGCCGCCGCGCAGGGCCACTCATGAACGCGCGTCTCCACAAGGCGGCGTTGCTGCTGGCGGCGGGCTTGCTGCTGGGCGGGGCCGGTTTTTTCCAGGCCCGCTTGAACCGGGACCGGATCGAGCTGGGGCTGACCCCGTTGCCCAAAGACCCGGCCATGCCCCCGGTGCTGGCGCTGACCACCCAGGCGCTTGGGGGGTTTCGCGGCCTGATCGCCAACGCTCTCTGGATTCGCGCCAACGACCTCCAGCTCACCGACAAGTATTTCGAGATGGTCCAGCTCGCCCGCTGGATCACGGTGCTCGAGCCCCACTTCGTGCAGGTCTGGCTGGTGCAGGCCTGGAACATGGCCTACAACATCTCGGTCAAGTTTCCCGAACACGCCGACCGCTGGCGCTGGGTCGAGCACGGCATCGAACTGCTGCGCGACCAGGCGCTGCGCTACAACCCGGACGAAGCGCTGATCTACCGCGAACTGGCCTGGTTCTATCAGCACAAGATGGGCATGAACCTGGATGAAGCCCACTTCTACTACAAACTGGCCTGGGCCGCGGAGATGACCCGGGCGCTGACGGCGAGCCCGCCGGAGAAGTTCGACGGCCGGCCCAATTACGAGGAGCTGCTCGGGCCGGGCACGGACGAGGCCAGGGCCCGCGCCCGGCTCCTGCGGGAGCGCTACAAGCTGGACCCGGCGCTGATGCAGGAAACCGACCGGCTCTACGGCCCGCTGGACTGGCGCCTGCCGGAGACCCATGCCATCTACTGGGCGCACCTGGGCCTGTCGAGGTCCAAGGCCCAGGACAAGATCACGCTCCGCCGCGCCCTGTATCAATCGATGGACCTGGC
>JAKLEJ010000103.1 GCA_022711695.1 Verrucomicrobiota bacterium
GCGACCGATCCCAGCGTGCGGAAAACATGCGCGGCGGAGCGGCCCAGCTTGAGGGCGGTCTCGGCGGTGACTGGCTCGATGTTGGCGCGTCCGCGGACGCCGTCGGTGCCGAAGATCTTCTTGTGCGCAGCCATAGGGTTCAACGTTCCACTTGCCCGGCTTGGGCGGAGTCCGCCTGGGAAGAGGGCTCCTTTTCGCGTTGCGTGGCCAAGTGCATGGTGATCCAGACGAGCACCGCCATCACGAAGGAAAACACCTTCAACCGGAAATTATGGAGAATCAGATCGGGCAGCTTCATGGGAGTTAGACTCGCCGCGGGCGGCGGCCGTCCGGGAGCGTTTCAGACCGGCCGGGGAGAACTGCCGCAGCCAGTCCAGGAAATTCCGGGGCCGCGAGGTGACCGGGACCAACTGGCTGGTCAGGAACGCTCGCAGCACCTCGGCCGAAACGCCCCGGACCAACTGGCTCTTGTGCGCGTAGGAGATCATCCCGGTTTCCTCGGACACCACCACCACGATGGCGTCGGTTTCCTCGCTCAACCCCAGCGCCGCCCGGTGGCGCGTTCCCAGCGACTTGTTGAGGTCCTGCCGCCGCGACAGCGGGAAGATGCAGGCCGCGCTGACGATGCGCCCGTCCTTCAGGATCACCCCGCCATCGTGAATGGCATTGTTGGGAAAGAAGATGCACTCGAGCATCTCCGGCGTGGCCTCGCAGTCCACGGCAATGCCGGACTCGACATATTCGTTCAGATGGCTGGCTTGCTCGATGGCCATAAGCGCCCCGATCTTGACATCGGCCAGGCGCTCCACGGTCTGAATCACCACCTCGATGTTCTCGCGCTGCTCCCGGGCCGAGGCGAAGAGCTGCACATTGCCCACCTGCGCCAGCAGGCGTCTCAGTTCGGGCTGGAAGATCACCACCAGGGCGATGGCGAAGAAGGGTGTCAGCAGGCTGATGAGCCACTTCAAGACGACCAGGTCCAGCACGTGCGTGACGATGGCCAGGGAGAGCAGCAGCACCAGCAGACCGGTGAAGATCGCGGCCCCGCGCGTGCCGCGCACGAACACGGCCACGTAATAGATGCCGACGGCGAGGATGATGATCTCCACCGCCGTCCGCCATTGGCTCAAAAGAAAGTCCATCAGCTCTGGTCTGCCGCCAGGATCGCGCGGGTGACCGCCAGCGCCTGGCGGGTCTCGGCCACATCGTGCGCCCTTACAATATCCGCTCCGTGCGCCGCCGCCCAGCACGCCGCCGCCAGGGACCCGGGAAGGCGCCCGCGCGGCTCCACTCCGCCCGCGACGGCCCCGATGAAGGACTTGCGTGACGCGCCCAACAGCATCGGCCGTCGCCACTTCTTAAACGTTTCCAGCGCCGCCAACAACCGCAAATTATGCGCCGCCGTCTTTCCGAAGCCGATTCCCACATCCAGGATGAGGCTCTCGGCGGCCACCCCCATTCCCGCCAGCCGGGCCAGCCGATCGGCGAAGAACGCCCCCACCTCCTCCTCCACATCCCCGTACTGGGGGCGGGTCTGCATGGTCGGGGGCGTGCCTTGCATGTGCATGACCACGTAACCGGCCCCGCTTTCGGCCACCAATTCCCACATCTCCGGCGTCATCCGGCTGGCTGCCACGTCGTTGACAATCGCCGCCCCCCGCTCCAGGGCGGCCCGCGCCACCCCCGGTTTCACGGTGTCGATCGAAATCGGGGCCTTCAGCCGTCCCGCCAGTCTCTCCAGCACGGGAATCACCCGCCCCATTTCCTCGGTTTCCGACACCGGCCTGGCGTTGGGTCGCGTCGATTCCCCGCCGATATCGATGATGTCTGCCCCCTCGGCCTCCAGGCGCAGGGCCTGCTCGGCCGCCGCCGAGGGGTCCAGGAACTGTCCTCCGTCCGAAAACGAGTCGGGCGTGACATTCAGGATGCCCATGATCATGGGCGGACGTGGAAAGCGGAACTCGAAATGGCGCGCCCGGAGCACCATCCCTCCGGCGCTCGTGGCCGCGGGGCTTTTCGTCCCGGGTTGGCCGCTGCTCTGGCTCATCTTGGACAGGGTTCCAGTCTTGCCAGGATCTCCAGCGCGCCCGCAGTCAGTTCCCGGGCGCGCGCGTCCGTTTCGGCTTCCGAGTAGCACCGGAATTCCGGCGCGTTGCCCGAAGGCCGCAAGTGAAGGATCTCGTCGTTGGCAAAAGTTACCCGCACTCCATCCGTGCGATCCACCCGCGCCACTCGCCCGCAGAGGCGCCCCAACACCTGCTCGATTGCCCGCCGATCCGCCTCTTGGAGCCCGGAGTCGAAGCGCGCCAGGATCTCCCGGCTCCTCTCCGTCGGGAAGTTCTTCAAGCGGTCGCTGGCCGTAAACCTCGCCGGAAGGCTGGCGGAGAGTTCCGAGACCCGCTTGCCCAACCGCCGGGCCAGCAGCAGGAGGCTCAAGATGACGATGGCCGCGTCGCGAGTGGGCAGGGCCCGAAGCTTCCTGCCGCCTTGCTCGATATCCGAGTTCAGGAGGAAGCCGCCGTTGGCTTCGTAGCCGACCACGCGTTCAGCCCCCGAGGCGGAGGCCTCCAGCATTGCAGCGATGACGTAAGGGGAGCCGATGCGCGTGCGGCGGATTTCCTTGAACCAGCCGCACTTCTCGAGGGCGGTGTTGCAGCTCACCGGCGTGCAGACGGTGTCGGCCCCCAGGAACCGCGCGCAGAGAATGCCCGCCACATCGCCCCGCAGCCAGAGCCCTCGCTCGTCGCTGACCAGCGGTCGGTCGCTGTCGCCGTCGGTCGAGACGATGGCGTCAAACCGGCCCTCCCGGGCCCACTGCCGCGCCAGTTCGGCGTCCTCCGCGCGGATAGCCTCGGTGTCCACGGGGATGAACTTGTCCGAGCGGGCCAGCGGGACCGTTTCGGCGCCCAAACCCGAGAGAATCCGCGTCAATGCGTCCCGCCCCACCGCCGAGTGCTGATAAACCCCCACGCGCAGGCCGGCCAGCGCGCCGCGTTCGAAGAAATCCAGGTAGCGCGCCACGTAACGCTCCCCGGCCTCGGTGGACACCGGGCGCTCGGCGTGCGCCTTGCGCTCGAAGCTCCCCGCCGCGTCAAAAAGACGCTCGTCGATCTCCACCGTTTGCCCGGCCATGCCTTGCTCATCCTCCTTGAGGATCTCTCCCGAGGTTTTGTTGAACTTGATCCCGTTCCGGTCATCCGGGATGTGGCTGCCCGTGACCATGATGGCGGGGAGGGTCCGTTCCAGGCCGAAAAGCGCCACCGCGGGCGAGGGAATCCGGCCGCAACAGACCGCCTCGAAGCCCAGGTCTTCCACGGCCCGCGAGACGGCTTCCATCACCCGCCCGGTGCTCGGACGGAGATCCCCGGCCACCGCCACGGCCTTGCCCGCCGGGCCCCGCAGTTCGCCCCGGGCCTCGAGATACTGCAGGAAACCCCGGCTGTAGGCGTAGCAAACGAAGTCGGTCATTGCCGAGGCCAGTCCGCGCGCTCCGCTGGTGCCAAACGTCACGCCGCTGCCGGCCATCAACTCTTGAACGCTGATCTTCATGGATTGAAATTCAATGGCGCGGCGGCCGCGGCAGATCCCGGCGCCGCGGCCAGTCCGCGCGCCAGGCTCGCCACCTGATGGAGACCCTGCTCGTCCGTTGGCGAACTTACGCAGCAGGTGGCCCAACGCCGCTGAGGAGCCACGTGCCGCCCGTGCATCGGCTCCACGTGCTCCTGGAACTGCCGCCTGACCGACTCGGGCGTCCGCTGGCGCTCGCGGACGTCCCGGTCAATCCGCCGCTCCAGCCGCGCCTCGGGCGGGCAATCCACAAACACGCTCAGGGCAAAGCGCCGCCGCAGCCAGTCCTCGTGGAGCAGCCAGAGCCCATCCCAGATCACAAAGTCCCCGGGCGTCAGCCGATGCCACTGCCGGCGCCGCGTGTGGGCGGCGAAGTCGTAGCTGGGAATCCCGGCCGGCTCGCCTCGGGCCAAAGCCGCCAGGGTCTCGCTTACGAGTTCCCAGTCGATCGCGGCCGGATCGTCGAAGTTCACGCGGGCGCGGTCTGCTGCGGGCATTGGCGAAAGGTCGCGGTAGAAGTCATCCAGGCTCAGGCGGGCGGCGGCTCTGCCGAGCGTCGCGCAAAGCCTCTCGGCCAGCCAGGTCTTGCCCGACCCGCTGCCCCCCACGATGGCGATCTGAACCGGCTTGTGCATGATTCCGATACCGTCAGGCGCTTGTCTCCCGGATTGCGCCTCCGAACGAAGTCTCCCGGCCGCCAAACAGATAACCGCAACGCGGCGTTCTGTCATCTCTGGGGCGCTCTTTCCGCGGCTTTTTTTTGCGGCGGACGGCGGCGCGCCCAAGTCCCGGATCACACCAGTTTGCGATAGCGGTCCGACTCGGCCAGCTTGCGCACCAGTTCCTTGATCCGCTGGGCCTGGCTCTTGTGCGCCAGCAGCACCGCGTCGTCCGTCTGCACCAGAATGGCGTCCCGCAACCCCACCACCGCGATCGGCGTGCGGTTCTTCGTGCGGGCGTCATAGATCAGGTTGCGCGCCCCGTCCACGTGCACGAAGTCCCCTACCGCGCAGTTGCCCTCCGGGTCCGCCTTCAGGTGCCGCATCAGCGCCGTCCAGGATCCCAGGTCGTCCCAGGCGAAGTCGCCATCGGCCACCACCACGTTCTGCGCCTGCTCCATCAGCGCGTAATCGATCGAGATCTTCCGGATCTCCGGGTATTCCTTATCGAGGATCTTCTGCAAGCGGCCCTTGGCGGCGGCGTCGAACCACCGCCGGCAGGCGGCTGCCATCTCGGGTTGGTGCTTCTCCAGACCCTGCGTGAGGGTGACAAACGACCACACAAACATGCCTGAGTTCCAGCGATACTGCCCGCTGGTCAGGTATTCCAGGGCCTTGTCATATTGCGGCTTCTCCACGAACTGTTCGACCCGGTGAAAGACCGTCTTGTAGGGCTTGGCGTCGTGGGGCGGGGGCAGGGGAGTCCCCACCCGGATGTAGCCATAGCCGGTGGCTGGTTCCGCGGGCTTGATCCCAATGGTGACAATCACCTGGCCCCGGCCGGCTAAATCCAGGGCGTCCCGCAAGACCTGCTGGAACCGCTTCGGCTCGGGAATGACGTGGTCGGCTGGCAGTACCGCCATCACGCCGTTGGTGTTGCGTTGCCCGACCAGGGCTGCCCCCAGGGTCACCGCCGCCGTGGTGTCGCGGCCGCACGGTTCGGCGATCAGGTTCTCCCGGGGCAGGCGCGGCAGTTGCTTCTTCACCTCCGGCGCCTGCGCCTGGTTGGTGATCACCAAAATGTTCTCGATTGGAACCAGCGGCAGCACGTTGTCCACCGCCGCCTGCAGGAAGGAGCGATCCCCCAGCAGCTTGATCAGTTGCTTGGGCGTGTTCTCGCGGCTGACCGGCCAGAAGCGCTCCCCCCGGCCTCCCGCCATGATGATGACATACCAGTTCTTGTTGCTGGACACGTTCTTCTTCATAGAGATCTTTGCGGGCGGCATTCGGCCCCTGGACCGCCCCTCACGGCAGCGACCGCGCCCCGCGGGGCCGGATCGCGGCGCCGCGAGTCTGGCCAAGCTGGCCGCCGTTTCGCCAGGCGGATCGATCACGCCGGGAGATGCCGCGCCATTCGGGAGAGAATGCCGCTCCCGGGCGGTCAAAATCAACTTGGATCTGGGCTAGCAGTCCCCCTCGTCGGCCTGATTGAGCAGGTACTTGGCGGCGACGGCGCCCAGCGAGCGGGAGGCTGGCTGCCCCTGGCTCAGCGAGCGTAGCGCCGCGAGGTCGTTCTTCCAGGCGACGTCGCCCGGCGCCGCCAGGCAGGCGCCGCCCCTCACGGGCGCAGTGGCCAGTTGGCCGTCCTTATAGTAATAATGGGCGTCGCTGACCTCGGTGTCATACCCGCGCAACAGCGGCGGAATTTCGTCGGGCTTGAACCAGAGCTGGACTTCGCGCTCCGCGTCGGCGGAGTTGGCCGAACTATGCAGCAGGTTCTCCATTCTTTGGCAGAGAACCCCGCCCCGGGCATCCGGGACCGGGACGACCGTCCCCAGCGCGCGGATGCAGCCGGGGCGTTCCTGGCGGGCGGCCGCCGGGCTGGTCGGACCTGCCAGCGCGCGAATTCGGTCGATGGCATCGGGTCCGTGAAAGACCAGCGCGATCAGGCGGCGTTTCCGCGGTTCATCGGGGTAGTGAACGCGCCCGGCAAGATAATCCAGGAGCGAGGGGAAGAAGACCTTTTGCCGATGCTCGGCGTAGTGCTCCTCCGCCAGCAACCGCGAAAGCCGCGCCACCTTGGCGGCCGCAAGGCACAGGCCGGTGTGGCGCTCGGACAACTCGGTCAGCACGTAGCCCATCAACGAGTGTCTCAGGGCGTCGGGTTTGAGTAGCATCAGGGTTTGTTCGGGATTCGCGGTTGCCATGCTTGAGGGCCTCGGTTGCCGATTATCGTGTTCTGGGTTCAGGCGGCCGTCAGTCTGACCGGAAGCCCTGGCGAAGTCAACCCGGCCAAGCATTTGGCTGGCTTTGTGCGGGCCGCTTCCTCAGTCTCGGTCCGCCGTGAATGTGTCCGGTTCCATGCTCAGCGAGGCCCTGGCCGCCAACGAGGCGAAACTGAGGGCATCGGGGGCCGCCTCCAATTGCATCGCGTCCTTCCTGAGCGCCCTGCGCCGCCTTTCGGACCGCCAGGCCGGCCTGGTCCCGGAGGACAGCATCGAGCCCATCGATGCCCTTCCCTGCTGGGCTGAGCTGCCGTCCAACGCCGACCCGCGGCTGTTGCGGCAACTGGTCGTGATCAAGCTCAATGGCGGTCTGGGCACGAAGATGGGGCTGAGTTTCGCGAAATCCCTCATTCCGGTCAAAGGCGGGGAGACCTTTCTCGATTTCATCGCCCGCCAGATTCTCTGGCTGCGCGGTCGGCACGGGGGCGGCGGCCCCCTGTTCCTGCTGATGAACAGCTTTCGCACCCAGCGGGACACCCTCGAACACCTGTCCCGCCACCCCGAGTTGACCGTTCCCGGACTCCCGCTCGATTTCCTGCAAAGCAAAGTCCCAAAAATCGACCCGCAGACCTTGCGCCCGGCCGCTCATCCCTCCGACCCGGAATTGGAATGGTGTCCGCCTGGCCACGGAGACCTCTATCCCTCGCTGGCCGACAGCGGGCTCCTGGACCGGCTTCTGGACCGGGGCATCGAGTACGCGTTCGTCTCGAATTCCGACAACCTCGCGGCGACGGTGGACCTGCCGTTGCTTCGCTACTTTGCCGGGTCCGGCCTCGACTTTCTGATGGAAGTGGCCGAGCGCACCGAAGCCGATCGCAAGGGCGGGCACCTGGCGCGGCGGCGGAGCGACGGCCGGCTGATTCTGCGGGAGGTGGCGCAGTGCCCGGACCCGGATCGGCCGGCCTTCGAAGATTCGCGGCATCGCTTCTTCAACACCAACAACCTCTGGATTCGGCTCTCCGAGTTGCGCCGCATCCTTCCGCGGCTGAGTCTGCCGCTGATCAAGAATCTCAAGCCGGTGGACCCGGGGGACTCCTCCTCTGCCCGCGTGCTCCAGTTGGAAACGGCCATGGGCGCGGCCATCGAGTGCTTCGAGCGCGCCGGGGCGCTGGTCGTGCCTCGCGGCCGTTTCTCCCCGGTGAAGGACACCGCGGACCTTCTGGCGCTGCGCTCGGATGCCTATGAGGTTGCCGAGGACTTTCGCCTCTCGCTGGCGCCCAGCCGCGCTGGACGGCCCCCGGCCATCACTCTGGATCCCGCCTGGTTTGGCCAATTGGCCTGCTTCGAGGACTGCTTCCGCTCGGGGATCCCGTCGCTGCTGGAATGCGACGAACTCCGCGTCCAAGGCCCCTGGCAATTCAGCGCCGGCGTCGCGTGCCGGGGCCGGGTGCGCTTCCACAATCCCAACTCCGTCCCCAAGCGGGTTCCCTCCGGTCTCTACGCCGACCAGACCGTTGCCTGAATCCAGTCAAGCGAGGGCGCGGCCTGGGACGAGCACAAGGGGGCGGCAGCCATCGCCTGTCCGGCACGCGCCGCCGTGCGCCGGAGCCGGAGCCGGAGCCGAGGCAGACCTTGAGCCCGGCTCGCGGTTCTATTGGCTGCCTTTGGCTGTGACCAGCCGGAGGTTGGGTCGTGGCGGCGGTTTCATCCCGTCACCGAGGAAGAAGCCCGGGTGCGGGGGTTGGTTGTAGGCGACGTTCTGCCACGCGATGCTCAGCCTGTATTGTGGATCGTGCATCAGGGTGTAGAGCCGCCTGTTTGTCGGCGCCGTGGTTGTGTGGATGCGCAAGGCCGGGCGGTCGGTGGCGCGCAGGACGACCTCCTCGCGCCAGTCGCCCAGCAGATCGGCGCTCAGCACGGGCCGGCCCCCCGCGCACGCCGACGCCGTCAGCAGGGGCGCCATCGCGCTGGTTCGCCAATCCCACTTGAGGATGCGATTGCCGGCGAGAATCTCGCGCAACGGATCGCCGTCCCACCAGACGACGAAACTCGAGTTGCCGCCGCCTGCCGGACCCCGGGCGGAGATGAGTTCGCCTTTGCACGAACGCAGCCC
This sequence comes from Verrucomicrobiota bacterium, assembly GCA_022711695.1. Lineage (GTDB taxonomy): Bacteria > Verrucomicrobiota > Verrucomicrobiia > Limisphaerales > JACRJZ01 > JACRJZ01. The sequence continues at coordinate 8,565 of JAKLEJ010000103.1, forward strand.
GCCGGGAATCCCCCAGAACTCTTCTCCAGGGTAGCGCGGGTCCAGGTCGCCGCTCACCCCGCCGCCGACGTCCTGCCCGTCAGGTGTGGCCCAGAGGATCTTGCCCGTCCGGGCGTCATAGAGGGCTGCGCCCGGCGTCCAGGCGTCGTACTCGCCTCCTTCGTTTTCGTGAGGGCCGAACACCTCCAGCCCGGGGCGGGCCGGATCGAGGTCGCCCACTTGCAGCGAATCGCCGTGACGCAGCCCCGTGGTAAACAGACCCTGACCGTTGTCGTCCACCACCATCGCCCCGTAAACGATCTCGTCTTTCCCGTCCGCGTCCACATCCGCGACCGCGAGGTTGTGGTTTCCCATTCCCGAATACCCATAGACGTGCGCTTCCTTGTCGGCGCCCGGGGTCAGGGCCTCATCGACTGTCAGCACGTTGCCGGCCACCGCGACGACTTGCCGACGCTCCTTGGCCCCGTGACGATCCCACACCATCCACTGGCCGGGCTGCACGCCCTTCCACGACCCGGCATTGTCCGTCACCTGCTTCAGCCCGATCCTGGGATCGACGGTCGCTTTGGGGGTGACGTAAGGGTGGCCATTGTTGGCATGAGTCGCCGAGTCGAAGACCCAACGGGACGTGAGCTTGCCCTCGCGCCAGTCCCACGCCGCCAGCACCGACCGCCCGTAATAACCGCGGCACATGATGACGCTGGGGCGCTCCCCGTCCAGATACGCCACGCACGCCAGAAACCGGTTCATCCGGTTGCCGGTCGTGCGGGTCTCCATGCCGCCGTTGCCGCCAATGCCTCCCCACCCGCCCGTCGGCTCACGCCCGGGCACATACGCCACGGTGGCCATTTCGGCCCCGGTCCTGCCGTTGAAGATCGAGAAATACTCGGGGCCGCTCATGATCTTGCCGAAAGTGGGGGAGGTCGGGACTCGATCGACCCAGTCG
>JAKLEJ010000104.1 GCA_022711695.1 Verrucomicrobiota bacterium
AAGGCATACCTGTGCAAACCGCTTTCTAGCACCGGCGCGCGTGCGGCGCCAATCGATAAAAATGTCGCCAGCATCGAATTCCTCGAAATTCCGGGGCAGAGGACCGTCTGCCGGGCCCGGCGCGGGGGGGGCGCGAAATCGGGGATAGCGCTTGAGCAATCGCGGAAGCCATGCCTACATTGCGTGCTTTCAATGAGCGCATCGCTTGAAGAACTGAACGAGCGGGTCCGGCAGACCTCGACCTGGGTGGCGACACTCCGCAACGAGATCGGCCGGGTGATTGTGGGGCAGCAGTACCTGGTGGACCGCCTGCTGGTCGGGTTGCTGGCCAACGGGCACGTGCTGCTGGAGGGCGTGCCGGGGCTGGCCAAGACCCTCTCGGTGCGCATGCTGGCGGCGGCCATCCGGGCCAGCTTCCATCGCATCCAGTTTACGCCGGACCTGCTGCCGGCGGACATTGTGGGGACGCTCATCTACAATCCGCAGGACGGCAAGTATCACGCCACGCGCGGGCCGGTGTTTGCCAACCTGGTGCTGGCCGACGAGATCAACCGCGCCCCGGCCAAGGTGCAGTCGGCGCTGCTGGAGGCGATGCAGGAGCGGCAGGTGACGCTGGGCGGGGAGACGATGCCGCTGCCCTCGCCGTTCCTGGTGCTGGGGACGGAAAACCCGATCGAGCAGGAGGGGACCTACCCGCTGCCCGAGGCCCAGGTTGATCGCTTCATGCTCAAGCTGCTGGTGGGCTATCCGAACTTCGAGGAGGAGCGCCGCATTCTCGACACCATGGCGTTCACGGCGCCGGAGATGAAGCTCCAGGCGGTGGTGCCGCTGGAGGAAATCGTTCGCACCCGCGCGATCGTGGATGGGATTCACGTGCACGAGAAGATCCGGGATTACATCGTGCACGTGGTTTTCGCCACACGCACCCCGGAGACCTACAAGCTGGACATCCGACCGCTGATCCAGTTTGGGGCGTCGCCGCGCGCCACCATCAACCTGACCCTGGCCGCCAAAGCCTGGGCGCTGCTGCAGGGCCGCAGCTACGTCACCCCGCAGGACATCAAGAGCATCGGGCCCGACGTGCTGCGGCACCGGCTGATCCTGAGCTACGAGGCCGAAGCGCAGGGCGTGACCAGCGACGCCCTCATCAAGCGCATCTTCGACACCATTCCCGTGCCGTGACCCTCTCCGATCTCCTCGAAGTTGTCCGCCGGGTGGAGATCAAGACCAACCGCCTGGTCAACGACACCATGGTCGGCGCCTACCTGAGCCACTTCAAGGGGCGCGGCATGGATTTCGAGGAGCTGCGCGAGTACATCCCCGGGGACGACGTCCGGGACATCGACTGGAACGTGACCTACCGGATGGGACGTCCGTTTGTAAAACGTTTCCGCGAGGAGCGCGAACTGGGGGTCATCCTGGCGGTCGATATCTCCGGGTCCAGCGCCTTCGGGTCGCTGCGCCGGAGCAAGCGGGATTTTGCCGCCGAGGTGGCGGCCACCCTGGCCTTTTCCGCCGTGCGCAATGGAGACAAGGTGGGCCTGCTGCTCTTCACCGACCAGCCCGAACTCTACCTGCCGCCGCGCAAAGGCCGCCGCCACATCCTGAGAATTATCCGCGAACTGGTGGCGTTCTCCCCCGTCCATGCGGGCACCGACATCCGCGCCGCCCTGGCGTTTCTCAACCGCGTGCTGCACCGTCGGACGATCGTCTTTTTGCACACGGATTTCCTGCACAGCTTCGCGGCAAGCCCGGAGGCGCAGGGGGCGGGCGCCGATTTGACGCGCGAGATCGGCTTGACCAACGCCCGGCACGACCTGGTCTGCCTGCACCTGCACGATCCGCGCGAAAGCCGGCTGCCCAACGCCGGCCTGCTGACGATCGAGGACGCCGAGACCGGCGAACTGCTGGAGGCGGACACCTCGAGAGAAACCGTGCGGCGCGCCTACTCGGAGGTGAACGCGGCCCGGCTGGCCGAACTGGACCGCACCCTCACCCAGGCGGGGGTCGATACGCTGCGCCTGAGCACGCGCGAACCGTTTGCGCACACCCTCCAGCGGTTCTTCGAGACGCGGCGGGGACGAAGACGCGGATGACGCCCTGGAACGCCATTGGCAGGACCGGGCTCCTGGCCCGGGCAGCACGCGCCAGCGCGGCCGGCCTCGCGGCGGCGGCGATGCTGCCCCTTCGGGCGGCGGCGCTCTCCACCAACCCGCCGTCCAGCCCACTCGCTCTGCGTCCGCCGCGCGATGTCCTCCAGCCCTCGTTCTTCGAGGAGCACGGCCTTTCGATCGCTCTCGGGGCGGCGGCGCTGGCGCTGGGCGCGGCGATCCTGGCCTGGCGCTGGCGCCGACCCGGGGCGGCGGCGGCAGAATCGCCTGAGACGGCGGCGCGCCGCGCGCTCGAGGCGTTGCGCGGGCAACCGGAGACGCCGGAACAGATCGCGCAACTGGCGCAACGCCTGCGGTGCTACCTGCAGATTCTGCACGGCGGGCCGCCCGAACAGTGGACCACGGACGAACTGTTGGAGCGGCTTCGCCGCGCGCCCGCCGCCGATCCGGCCCTGACTGCCGACCTGGAAGCGCTCCTCCGGGAGTGTGAGGCCCGGAGCTTTGCGCCCACGGCCGGCGTCGGCGGAGCGGCCCTTGGCCCGCGCGTGTTCGAGATGGCCGCGCGCCTCGAGCAGGAGCGCTCGCGGCGTCAGGCTCCCCCCGGCGCGCCAACGCCCGCACCGGCCGGCGGAGCCGAGGCCGCCCCCGCCGCATGAACGCGCATTTCGAGTTTCAATACCCGTGGGCGCTGGCGTTCCTGGCGCTGCTGCCGGTGTATGCGTTTTTGCGCGGCCGGGCGGGGCGCTATTCGGCGTTTCGTTTTCCGAGCGCCGACCTCCTGCGGGCGGCGGGCGGGGTGGCGCGTTCGGCGGCCGGGCGGCTGCTGATCTTCCTGCGGCTGCTCACCGCGGGCATCTGCATCGTGGCCCTGGCCGGACCGCGATTTGCCCACGACCGCAGCGAGACCATGGCCAGCGGCATCGACATCATGCTGGTGCTGGACATGTCGTGGTCGATGATGGCGCTGGATATGGGCCGGCCCGGCGAGCGGGTCTCGCGCATGGACATCGCCCAGGACGTGCTCGAGGATTTCATCCAGCGCCGGCCGGGCGACCGGATCGGGCTGATCGTGTTTTCGGCGGTGCCCTACCTGGCCAGCCCCCTGACCCTGAACCACGAGTGGCTGACGCAAAACCTCAAGCGGCTGCACATCGGGATGATCCGCGAGCTGGGCACGGCCATCGGCGACGCCACCGCCGCCGCGGCCAAGCGCCTGCGGGCGCTCAAGGACAGCAAGAGCCGCATCGTCATCCTGCTGACCGACGGCGACAACAACAAGGGCGACGTGGACCCGCTGCCCTCGGCGGAGATTGCGGCGGCGGTGCGGGCGCGGCTTTACACCATCGGCATCGGGCGCGAGGAGCCGTGCATGCTGCCGGCGTTCGAGCCCTCGACCGGCAAGCTGAGGCTGGACCCGGCGGGCAACATCATCCCCACCATCGCCCTGCAGCCGGCGAACTACAAGGTGCTGGACCAGATGTCGCGCATGGCCCAGGGCCGGTTCTACCGCGCCACCAACCGGCGCGAGCTGGAGAACATCTATCGCGAGATCGATCGTCTGGAGAAGACGGAGATCAAGCTGCGCCGGTTCACCACCTACACGCCCCTGTTCCAGTGGCCGCTCCTGGCGGCGTTCGCCCTGCTGGGGCTGGAGATCCTGCTCCTCAACACCCGCTACCGCAGGATTCCATGATCCCGACCTCCTCCATCCGCCGGCGCGGGCGCGCGCCACGCCTCTGAGCCATGGATTTCACGCATCCCCACTTTGCCGAACCGCGCTGGCTGTGGCTGGCGGCACTGGCCCCCTTGGTGGTGATGCTGCTCCACCGCTACGCGGCCTGGGCGCGCCGCCGCCAGATGGCCGCCTTTGCCGCCCCGGAGATCCTGGAACCTCTGGTCCGCTCCCACAGCCGGGCGCGACGGTGGCTCAAGGAAATCCTGCTGATGCTGGCGGTCTTGCTGGCGGCGGTGGCGCTGGCCCGTCCGCAGTGGGGCGAGACCTCCGAGGTGACCCGCGCGCTGGGCGAAGACATCCTTTTCCTCATCGACTGCTCGCGCAGCATGCTCAGCGAGGACACGCGTCCGAACCGGCTGACCCGGGCGAAGCTGGCGGTGCAGGACTTCGTGCAACAGCATGGGCGGGGGCGGGTGGGACTGATCGCCTTTGCGGGGCAGGCCTTCCTGCAGTGCCCGCTGACGTTCGATTACGACGCCTTCCGGGAAGCGCTGCTGGCGGTGGACGACAAGACCATCCCCGTGGCCGGCACGGATATCGGGCGGGCCCTGGAAGAAGGGATGGCCGCCATGGAGAAGAACCGCCGCCGCAAGATCCTGGTGCTGCTGACGGACGGCGAGGACCTGGAGCAGCGCGGCGTGGCCAAGGCCCGTGACCTGGCCGCCCAGGGCATGGTCGTCTTCACCATCGGCGTCGGCACCCCGGCCGGCGGGGTCATCCCGGTTCCGCGCGAGCCGGTTGGCGCGGACCTGCTTCGAGACAGCTCCGGGCAGGTGGTGCAGAGCCGTCTTTCCGAGGACACCTTGCGGGCCATCGCCGAAGCCACCCGCGGCCGCTATCACTCGCTGGGGACGCTGGGCGAGGGCATGAGCCTGGTTCGCCGCGCCATTGACTCCCCCGGCTTTCTGCCGGACCTTTCCCAGACCCGAAAACTGGGGGTGGACCGCTTTCATTTTCTCGTGGCGGCCGTGATTGTTCTGCTGCTGGTGGAATCCCTGGTTGGCACGCGGCGGAAATTGGTGGAAACTGGAGGCAGGTGAAGATGCGATACGAGTCACCCCTTGATCGAGCAGGCGGCTGGCGGGCCGCAGCCCGCCGGCAAATGACGCGAGGCCTTGTGGCCGTCTTTCTCGCGGCGGGGTTTGGTCTGGCGGGTTTTCCGTTCTGCCAGCCGGTCCGGGCAGCCGAGACGGACCCGCCGTCCATCGAGAAGCCGCGAGACTTCTACAACGTCGGCACGCGCAAGCTCAAGGAAGGCAAGCTGCGGGACGCCGAATCCATGCTGCAGGCGGCGGTGGCCGCCAACGACGAGGCGGTGCAGCCGCCGGCGCTCTACAACCTGGGTCATGTGCGCTTCAAGCAGGGGGCCGAGGCCCTGAAGGAGTCCATGAGCGGCGGGGCCGCCAAGGCGCGCGGCGACGCCGCGTGCGACCTGGCCGGCCAGGCGATCCGGGCCGCGGACGAAGCGCTGCGGAGCCAGGAGGTGGCCGCGATCACCCGGGCGTACATGCAGGGAAGGGGCGCGCGCAAGGAACTCAAGACCGCCATGGAAGCCGTGCGCAAGGCCCTGGAATCCCACGCGGCGGTGCTGGGGCGCTGGCAGCGCGCCTCGGGCGACTTCAAGAGCGCCGTCGAGATCGATCCGTCCTTTGCGGACGCCCAGGCCAACGCCGGGGTGGTGGACCGGCAAATCGCCGCGCTGGTGGACCAGAAGGAAATGATCATGATGGCGATGAAGTGCATGGGCGGCAAGCGGCAGGAACTCAACGAGCGCATGAAGGAACTCCGGCAGAAGATGCCCGAGGGCCAGCGGCCGGATGAGGAAGGCGAGGATGACGAGGAGGAGGAGGACAAGCCGCCGCGAAAACCCGACCAGGGCCAGCAGGAACGGGAGCCCAAGGAAGGCAAGGAGATGTCGATGACCTGGGAGGAGGCCATGCGCCTGCTCGAATCCCTCAAGCTGGACGCCAACCGCAAACTGCCCATGGGCGATAAGGAAACCGCCAAGCCCAAGGACCGGCGGGGCAAGGATTGGTAGGCGCGTTTCAGCGCGTCAGCGGTTGCGGTTTTGCGGCCAGGGGGTCTCCCGTCTCCCGCTGCCAGACCCGCAGGCGCTCCTGCAGGGCGGCCAACCGGCCCGCGTGAGCGGGGTCGCCCGACAAATCGCGGCGTTCCCACGGGTCGTCGCGCAGATCGAAGAGCTGCAGGCGGCCGGCCTGAGGATAGGAGATCAGTTTCCACCGCTCGTCCCGGACCATTCTCTGGACGTGGCGGTAAGCAGCGAAGAGCGAATCCCGCACCTGGCGTTTCTCGCCGCGAACGACCGGGACGAGGCTTCGGCCTTCGAGGCCCTCAGGCGTGGGCGCGCCCGCCAGCTCGCAAAGGGTGGGATACACATCCAGCAGATAGCAGAGCGCGTCGCTCTTCCGACCCTTGGGCAGGCCGGGTCCGCGCAGGATCAGGGGGACCCGGAGGCTGTGATCGTAGAGGTTCTGTTTGCCGAGCAGGCCATGCTGGCCTACGGCCAGGCCGTTGTCCCCGGCAAACACCACCAGGGTCTTGTCGGCCAGGCCGGTCTCCTCCAGCGCCCGAAGCACGCGTCCGATCTCGGCGTCCAGATGCTCGATCATGCCGTAGTAAAGGGCGATCTCGCCTCGCACGGCCGCGGGCGTTCGGGGCCAGGGCAGCAGCCGTTCGTCGCGCACGGTGAGCTCGCCATTGTCGAACGGATGCTCCGGGAGGAAATTGGGAGGCAGGGGGATCTTCTCGGCGTCGCAGCGGGCGGCGAACTCCGGCGGAGGGGTGCGCGGATCGTGCGGCGAGGTGAAGGCCGCGTAGAGAAAGAACGGCTGGTCGGCCCTGGCCTGGCGCAGGAAGCGGATGGCGGCGTCTGCGAAAAGGGCGGTGTCCCAGCCGGCGCCGATGTACTGATGTGGCTTGGTGTACCTGCCCGAGGGATCGAAATCATGCAGCGCGATGCGGCGGTGATCCGACATGCCGCCGAAGAAGATCGGGCCGCCCTGATCGAAGGCCCGGGCAAAGGCGGGGCGGTCGTTGTGCCACTTGCCAAGGCCGATGGTGGAGTAGCCGGCCGCGCGCAGCGCCTCCGGGAGCAGGGTGTGCGAGGGAGGAATCGCGCTGCCGGAGAGGGGGGCCACGCAGCGAAACAGGCTGCGGCCGGTCAGGAGCATGGCCCGGCTGGGCACGCAAACCGCCCCCTGCATCGCCCCCATAATATGCGCGTGGGTGAAGGCCAGGCCGCTTTCGACCAACCGATCCAGATGGGGCGTGCGAATCGCGCCGTTCCCGAGCGCATGGATCGTGTCGTGGCGCTGGTCGTCGCTGAAGAGAAAGAGAATGTTGGGCGGACTCGCCGCCGCCAGGGCCAGGCTCGTGAAGAGAAGACAGGTCAGAATCCAACCAATGCGCCGCTTCATCAGCCGGGACGATAGATGGCCGGCGCGGCGGGCTCCAGCCGGAAATGGCGGCGGGTCCGGCCTCGCCGTCCCGGAGGCGCAGGCCCCGGCGGCGGCGCTTTTGCGTTGACTTGCCGGCCTTCCGCCCCGAATAAAACTCGAAACATCCAGCCAAACGCATGCAAAACATGAAAGACATCGGGGTGGCGGTCATTGGGGCCGGTTTTATCGGGCCGGTTCACGTCGAAGCGCTGAGGCGGGTGGGCGTCACTCTGGTCGGCATCCTGGGAGTGGACGAAGCCGAGTCCACGCGCGCCGCGGCCGCCCTGGGGTTGCCGCGAGCCTACCGCAATCTGGACGAAGCGCTGCGGGATCCCCAGGCACAGGCGATTCACATCACCACGCCCAATCGGTTCCACTTCGCCCTGTCGCGCCAGGCTCTCCGGGCCGGAAAGCACGTGATCTGCGAAAAGCCGCTGGCCATGAACACTCGGGAAACGGCTGAGCTGGTCAAGCTGGCCCGGGCTTCGAGGCAGGTCTTCGCGGTGAACTACAACGTGCGCTTCTACCCGGCGGTGCTACAGCTCCGGCGCATGGCGGCGCGGGGCGACCTGGGCGAGATCATCCACGTGAACGGATCCTATTTTCAGGACTGGCTCTTCAAGGACACCGACTATAACTGGCGGCTGCTCCCGGGCGAGGGCGGCCGACTCCGGGCGGTGGCGGACATCGGCACGCACTGGATGGACACCGTCTCCTTCATCCTCGGCGCGCGGATTACGGACGTCTTTGCGGACCTGGCCACCTGGCACCAAACCCGGAAGCGCCCGCTGGGGGAGGTGAAGACCTTCGCCCGGGCCAGCCGCGCCGTGCGCTACGCGCCCTACCGTGTGCGGACCGAGGATTTCGCCCACGTGCTCCTCCGGTTCGGCAACGGCGCGCGCGGCAGCATGGCGGTGTCGCAGGTCGCCGCCGGCAGAAAGAACTGCATCCGGCTCGAAATCTACGGCTCGAAGAAGTCCGCCTGGTGGCGCTCGGAGGAGCCCGAGACCCTGTGGTTTGGCAATCGCGACGGGGCCAACGAGGTGGCGGTGCGCGGGACGCCCGCTTTTGGACCGGAGGTCGCGCCATTCCTCGATTACCCGGCCGGACATGTCGAGGGATTCCCGGATACGTTCAAGATGCTGTTTCGGGCGGTTTACCAAACCATCCGGGCCGGTGGCAAAGGCGAGCGGCTCTTTGCCTCGGCGGCGGACGGCCACCAGGAAGTGGCCGTCTGCGAAGCCATCCTGAAGAGCCACCGGGCCCGGGCTTGGAAAAAGGTGGCGCTGCTTTGAAGAAAGAGATTGACGATATGGCATAGATGCCATACTTTGGATGGCATGAAGATGACAATGCACATCGATGACGCCTTGCTGGCCCGGGTGATGGAAGCCACCGGGACCACCAGCAAGACCCGGGCGATCGATCTGGCATTGCGGGAGATGGACCGCCGGGCCACGCTGATCAAGCTCTGCAGCGAGGGGCTCGGCCTGGGCGCGGCCGAACTGCGCGAGGCCGTCGATCCGGCCTACGACCTGAACGCCGCGCGTGCCCTGGAAACGCCTGTGACCTATGCCCGCAAGCCCCGTGCTCGCTGACAGCAGCTTCTACATTCGGGCGCTGCGCCAGGGGCAGGATCCGCTCCGGGCCCTGGCCCTGGCGGCGGCGACGAGCGACGTGGCCGTCTGCGGCGTGGTGCGGTGCGAGGTGGGCCGGGCGCTGCGGCCGCCCGCCTTGCGGCAGCGCTTTCAGTCGTTTTGGGACGTGGCCATCAATGTGCCCACCGACAACGGGCTGTGGCAGCAGACCGAGGAAACCCTCTGGAACCTGGACCGCCAGGGTGTGGCGCTGCCGCTGACCGATGTGCTGATCGCCTGCTGCGCCAGGCGCATCAGCGCGGTGATTTTGACCCACGACCGCCACTTTCGCCTGATTCCCGGCGTGCGCGTCGTCGACCATCTCGAGTAGCCGAACGCCTTCGCTTTCCGCGCCTGTCTTTCCATTAGATCAACCTCAACCCCCAACAAGACCCTCGCCATGAAACTAGGATTCGTCTCCGCCATCCTCCCGGATCTCACCTTCCAACAAGTGCTCGACTTCGCCCGCGCCGAGCGGTTCGACTGTGTGGAGATCATGTGCTGGCCCGTGGGCAAAGCCGAGC
>JAKLEJ010000105.1 GCA_022711695.1 Verrucomicrobiota bacterium
CATGGACCCGCGATTCATGCCCCGCTCATAACCCAGCCGGCTGGGGCTGTCGATGCCGAAAACGGCGGCGGGTTCGCCCAGGGCCGCCGAGCCTCAGCCCCAGCGGCGTGAGCCGCAGACTCAGGGATATTTGCGTAACTGGCAGGATGTGGCAGTCTTGAGGCAGACCACGTGAAAGCGATGGACAACCAACGGGCGGAACCCCAGGCCGCATGGCCTGACCGCGGGGCGTGGTTCGCCACCACCCATTGGAGCGGCGTGCTTGCCGCCGCGCGGGCCGGGGATTCCGGACGCGGAGCGGCGGCGCTGGAGGCGCTTTGCCGCAAATACTGGCATCCCCTCTACGCTTACCTGCGCCGGGCCGGACATGCTTCCCACGACGCGGAAGACCTGGTACAGGGCTTCTTCGAACAGTGTCTGCGGCACGGCTACCTGGCGGCCGCAAACCGGGACCGCGGACGATTTCGATCCTTTCTGCTGACCGCCCTGAAACGATACGCCGCCAACGAGCAGGACAAGGCGCGGGCGCTCAAACGCGGCGGCGGCCAGCCCGCGATCTCGTTCGATGCCGGGGACGCCGAGACCCGCTACGCGGCCGACCCGCATACCAGTCTGACGCCAGACCGTTTGTTCGAACGCCGCTGGGCACTGACGCTGCTGGAGACCGTCCTCGATCGCTTGCGCCAGGAGCAGGCGGCTGCGGGCCGCGCCCCCCTGTTTGCCGAACTCCAGGGAGTGCTGACGGCTTCGGGACAGCAGACGCCCATGGCGGAGACGGCCCGGCGGCTGGGCATGAGCGAAGGGGCGGTCAAGGTGGCCGCGCACCGGCTGCGGCGGCGCTACCGCGAGCTGCTGCTGGAGGAAATCGCCCACACCGTCGGCAGCGCGGACGAAATCGAAGAGGAGCGGCGGCGCCTGCTGGCGGCTTTGGGCGGGCAGCCGTGACGCGCGTTCCCGGCCTGCAAACCGGGTTTCGGCAACCCCGCTGTAACCTTGGGCGGCGTTTGCTTAAGTAGCCGGTGAATCGAAAGCGATTCGACACGAACAAAGCGCCATGAACGCATCTCGCATCTGCCCGGCTTGCGGCGCGCCTCTGGAGGCCGATCTCCTCGGGGGGCTTTGCCCGCAGTGCCTTCTGCAAACAAGGGTCCTCGGCGCCTCGGCCGCCCCTGCCGGCCCCGGGGGGGCGTCGGCTCGCAAGCCCGCGCCCGGAGAGTTCTTCGGCGGCTACCGGGTGCTGCGCTTGCTGGGCAGGGGAGGCATGGGGGAGGTCTATGAGGCCGAGCAGGCGGACACCGGCCGGCGGGTGGCTCTCAAGGTCATGAACCATGGGCTGAGCTCCGAAACCGACCGCAAACGCTTTCTGCGCGAAGGCCGGCTGGCCGCGGCGGTTGCTCATCCGAACGTGATTTACGTCTATGGCAGCGAGGAGATCGAGGGCGCCCCGGTCATCGCCATGGAATTGGTGGGGGAGGGCACCCTGAAAGACCTGGTCCGGCGCCGGGGACCGCTGCCGCCGGCCGAGGCGGTGGATTTGATCCTCCAGGCCATCGCCGGACTGGACGCCGCGCGGGCTGCCGGCGTGCTGCATCGCGACGTCAAACCCGCCAACTGTTTCCTCGGCGCCGACGGCGTCGTCAAGGTGGGCGATTTCGGCTTGTCGATATCCACCCAGGCCCGGGGCGAGTCCATCCTGACCGCCAGCGGGTCGATGATTGGCACCCCGGGTTTCGCTTCGCCCGAACAGCTCCGCGGCGAGGCCCTCGATGTGCGGTCGGACATCTACTCGGTCGGAGCGACCCTTTACTTTCTGCTCACCGGGCGCCAGCCCTTCGAGGCGGAGGACCTGGTGCAGTTGATCACGCTGGTGCTGGATCGGCCGTCGGCGTCTCCGGTCGTCCATCGGCCCGGGCTGTCGGCGGGTTTGTGCCGGGTGGTGCTGCGCTGCCTGGCCAAGGAGCGGGCCGCCCGGTGCGCCTCTTATGAGGAACTCCGAAAGGCCCTGCTGCCGTTCTCGGGCCGGGCGCCCAAGCCGGCTTTGCTCGGCCTGCGGTTTGTCGCCGGCGCCATCGATTCCCTGGTCCTCGCTGTGCCAGGCTTGATCGCGTTTGCGGTTTGGGGCGTGGAGGAGATTCCCCTGCTGGCCGCGGAGCGCGGGGCTGCCATGGCAGTCCTGGGTTGGTCGCTCCTGCTCTTTCCGCCGCTCTATTACGCGATCATGGAGGGACGATGGGGGGCGGGATTGGGAAAGGCCTGCTGCGGGTTGAAGGTGGTCGCCAGGGCCGGGGGCGTCCCCGGCGTCGCCCGGGCCGCCGGGCGGGCCTTGCTCTTTGGCACGTCCGCTTCGGTTCCCCTGGCGCTGGCCTTCCTGGTGTATTCCCGCGAGGAACTCTTGCGCCAAACCTCCGAAGGAAGCCTGCTGCTCACCGATTGGGCCTGGATCCCGCTCAGCCTGCTGCTCTTCGCAAGCGTCCGTCGGGCAAACGGCTTTGCCGGACTGCATGAACTCGCCAGCGGCACCCGCACCGTGCTGGCGCCCTCCGAAGAGCAACGGCCCCGAGACCTCGTTGCCGAGCCACCGGTCGTCGTCCCGGCGACGGCGCCGCGCCTTGGGCCTTATGCGGTTCTCGCCACGCTCTCCGAGTGGGACGACCAGACACTGCTTCTGGCATACGACGAGGCCCTGCGCCGCAAGGTTTGGATCCATCGGCAGCCGGCCGGAACTCCCGCGGTCGGCGCGCGCCGTCGCGACCTGGGCCGGCCGGGAAGGCTTCGGTGGCTCAATGGCGGGCGCGAAGCCACGGGGGCCTGGGATGCCTACGCCGCCCCGGAGGGCCAGGCCTGGCTGAGCGCCACGGCGCAACCCCGGCCGTGGAGTGTTGTTCGATTCTGGCTGCTGGACCTGGCCGAGGAATTCCATGCGGGCCTTCGGCACGAGAGCCTCGCGGAACTCTTCGCCGCCGACCGCCTCTGGGTCACCCCGGCTGGCCATGCCCTGGTCCTGGATTTTCGCGCCCCGGGCGTCCATGAGAGCGACGAGGCCTGGCGGCATTGCGGCGCGGACCCGGCGTCCTTCTGCGAATTCCTGGACCATGTGGCGGTGCAGTCGCTGAGCGGCAGCGCGCCGGCGCCGTCCGCCCCGGCTTTGCCGCCTCCGTCCCGGGCTCAACGCTTTCTGCAAAGCCTGGCGGGAGGCGGCTTCGATGCGATCGAAGTGCTGCTGGGCAATTTGCGCTCCCTGGTCCAGCAGCGGGCCGCTCCTGAGCCCTGGCAGCGCCTGAGTGCAACCGCCCTGGCGGTGGCGCCGGTCTTGGTCGTCGCCGGGGTCGTTGCCTTGACTGCCTGGTCCGAGCGGGCCCGCTGGGATCGCGCTTGGAACCAGGCGTTCCCCGGGCGGGCTTCGATTCGTCCCGCGCTTACCGCAGCCGAGGCCTGGAACACGATCGGCCAACCGGACAACTTCTTCCTTTTCCTGGCGGCTCGCTACGGCGACGTCCTGACCAACGCCGCCTTTTGGGCGAATCCGCACCTGGGCGGCAACCTGAGCGAAGGCGAGCGACAGACGATTACGAACGCGTTGACCGCGCATCCGCATCCCGATCCCGTCGCGGCCCAAAAGGCCGAAGCGGCTGTGCGCCTGCACCTCGATCAGTATAAATCGGGAGACGCCTCGGCCCTGCTGATGGTGTCCGCCCTGGTCGGAGCGGTGTGGGTGTTTGGGTGCTTTCTGTGCTCGATGATGCTGACGCTGGCGCTGGGACACCCGCCGCTTCTTCGTGCGGCCGGGTTGGCCGTAATGACCCGGCGGGGGGAGCCGGCCTCGCGGCTGCGTTTGCTCGGACGGGGCTTGGCGGGCTGGGGACCCTGGGTCGCCCTGTCGATGACAGCCGCAATCGCGCTGGGGTGGGCGGAAGTGAACGATCAGCAAGCCCGGGTGCTGCCGGTCCTTGCGTGGATTGTCGCCCCGGCTGGGGCGCTGACGCTCGGAGCGTTGATCCGTCTTGCGCGCCACCCGGCGCAGGGATGGCACGACCGCCTGGCGGGCGTCTGCGTCCTGCCGCGGTAGGGAGGGCCGAACTAATCGAGGGTGGGGCGGACAACCTGCCCGGCGAGTTGTTTCTCGCCGTTCTCCTTCTCGTAAACCCCGTAGAACATCGAGCAGCAATCCAGCCAGAGCGTGATCCGATGGAGTTCCTCGTTCGAGAGCTTCACCTCGTGGTGCCCCCGGGACAGCATCTCGTAGAGCTTCGAGGCCCGCGCCCCGAAGCGCCCCGGCGTGGTGCGGTAGTTCTCGCCGTAGGAAACGAACGCGAACTTGGGCGCGAGGCTGTGGTAGGACGCATACCACTTTTGCCGGATGGGCTCCCGGGCCAGGTTGGGGGCCTTGTCCCGGTGTTCCTGGTGGCAGTTGACGCACCGGGCGTCCAGCACCGGCTGCACCAGGCGCGGATAGCTGAAGGGGTTCGATCCATCGACGTCCGGGACCAGGACCGAAGGCGGGCGCCGCAGGGCCAGGGGAGGGGCCGAGCGGGTCGAGGGGGCGCGATGACGCGGATCATGGCACCCCTGGCAGGTCAGCCGTTCTCCCTCGCGCAGGTAGGTGCCCGAGCGCATCGACTGCAGGGCCAGCCCGTGCTCGTCGAGCGCCTGAAAGAAGATCTCCCGATGGGCAGGCACGTTGAACTGGGCGCTGCCGTCCTTCTCGACCGGCGCCGTCCCCAGCACATGGCGGACCGGCACCACGGAATCGCCCGCCAGGGCCACGCGCAGGCCCGTCTCATGCGGGGGCGCGCCGCTGGGCACGCTCATGGGCGCGACGTGGAGCACTCGCAGGCTCTTGATCCGGGCGCCTTGCGGCCACGGCTTGAGACTTTCGTACACGTTCATCACCACCACGGTGGCTTCCCCGGCCTGGCCCGGCTTGGCCAGCGGCGGCGTCGCCAATTCGGTGGGCGCTGAAGGCATGGGGCGGGCTCGCAGCGGCATCGGGCTTTGACAGGAAATCTCCGGGTCGCGATAGACGAGTTCCTTGTTGCCGAAAGCGTCCACGAGATAGATGCCGTAGTTGCGGGAGCGTTTGGCCGGCAGGACGCTCTCCGGGCTATAGACGCACAGGAAGAACTCCTCGCTGAGCGGCCAGGCGGTGGCGTAGGTCTCCGTGCCTCCCTGGCTTTCCGGGAATTCCACCTCGGGCGTGAACCGCCGCACCGGGCCCATGGCGTCGTCGTCCGCCACCCGGGGATCGATCGTCAGGAGCGAGCCGAACGCCTGCCCGTGGTGCGGCGTGGCCGTGGCCGCGTACTTGGGCGAGCCGGGAATCGCCCGAAGGTCCATCTCCATGTCGGCCCTGCCCGGCCGCGGCGCAAAATTGCCGTGCACGGCGCGCGAGTCCCTGCCGTCCAGGGTGGTGATCCAGGGCATGTGCGCCGTCACTCCGTGGCGGTCCACGTAATCCCAGCGCGTGTAGATGATCCGGCCGTCGTGGGTCACGCTGGGGTGCCATTCGTTGGACTCGTGCGGGCTCAGGCAGTTGATGCCGCTGCCGTCGGCGGCCATGTCGTAAAGCGTGTAGAGCGGGCAGGTGCGGCCGCACCGCAGGTAGCCGCCGCGCCGTTCGGTGATGAACGCCACCCGGCCGTTGGGAAGCCAGCAGGGATCGAATTCGTTCCACGAACCGTCGGTGAGCTGCTCCAGTCCCGTCCCGTCCACGTTCGCTTTGAACACGTGGTAGCTCCAGCCCGGATCCCAGTGTCCCCGGTCCGGGTCCGTATGGTCCTCGTGTTGGCGGCTGCCACGGCATTCCACGTAGGCGAAGAGGCACCGTTGGCCGTCGAACGAAAGATCGGGAGACAGGAAGGAGCCGCCTTGCAGCGCCTGCCCTTTCAGGCGGCCGCGTGTCACCACCGAGCCCGCCAGGATATCCCGCACTGCGGCATTGTCGCCGAAGGGGTCCGAGAGCGCAAACAGCCCCCCGCCCGGCCGGGCGTAGATGCCGTAATACTGGTCGCACATGTGCTCGAAACCGGGCCGATGGCGCTTGATGAAGAGCAGTTCCCTGAAGTCCAGCAGCGGATTGCTGAAGGCGATCTGGCGGCGCAAGCGGAACGTCTTCGAGAACAGTTCCCGCCTTGCGGCCGAATTGGTCGGATCGAGCCGGCGGCCGTTCTCCTCGATCGCGGCGAGCGCTTGCGCCAGGCCTTTGCGTTCGGGGTTGGGCTCCGCGCTCTCCAATCGCGTCAGCAGGGCGCGGGTCCGGCGCGTCAGCACGTCGGCCGGGTCACGGTCCGAATCCAGGATCAGGGCTTCGCGGCAGAAGGCTTCTTCAGCGTGCCGGGCGATCCGGGCGCGGTGACGAAGATCGTTCTGCAACACTTCATGCTGGAGGCTCTCCTCCCGCAGCAGTTCCTCGGGGCTGACGGCGGCGCCCCCATGGGCGTCCAGAGCGCTTGCCGTCGCCAGGGTCAAAGCAACAAGCCAAGCGCCACGGCGCCGGCAGCCGATCGTCATCCCGCGGATTAACATGCTATTGATAGAATCGACGGAATTCACCACTTCTTCATTCACCCAATCCCAGGACTCCGCCGCTCTCCGAAGCCCCGCCTTTCCGCCCGCACCATGTTCCGCAAAAGAGAGGTTCCTCGTCTCCCCGGCGGAGTCCGACCGGCGGATGCGGCGATCCCCACTGTTCGGCGCCCGTTTTGAAGATCCGCCATGCAGAGGCGATGCAGGCAGGGACACGGGAGCCGTAACGCATTCGTCTGGAATGTGCTTGTATTCTCGCTCGGTGACGCCAATGTGGTCGCCATAGTCAACAACGCGCGAGGGCGAGAACGTTTATCGAAAGGTCCCTTTAGGGTCACACGGCCCTGCCAAGTGGATGCGGAGTTCCTCGCCTTGGATCGGAAGTATCTGTGAGACAATGGGTAATAGTGGTTTTTGAAGACCGGGTCGAGCAATGTTGGTTGTGCGGCCTCTCATGCCTGATTCTGGACCATTGAGTTGGTTGGAAGGCCCAGCCGCCTTTGCCCCGGGTTACCGGACGGACTGGGGAGTCGTTCAGGCCGCGAGCCAGGCAGTGCCCGAAAGCTCCGAGGCCTTGGAGAAGCTGTGCCGCACCTATTGGTATCCTCTCTATGCCTACGTCCGTCGAAAAGGGTACGAGGCCGCCGATGCCCAGGACCTGACACAGGAATTCTTCGCCCGCATGTTGGAACGGCCCTGGCTGCAAGGCGTGGACCCGGCCAAAGGCAAGTTTCGCTCGTTCCTTCTCGCCTCGATGAACCATTTCCTGGCCAACGAATGGCGCCGGGGCCAAGCGCAGAAACGCGGCGGCGGCCAGCCGGTCTTTTCCCTGGACGCGGCCGCAGCCGAAGACCGTTATCGCTTCGAGCCGTCGCACGACGAGTCGCCGGACCGGGTCTTCGAACGGCGCTGGGCACTGACGGCGATCGAGCGGGCCTTGGAGCGGTTGGGCGAGGAGAAGTTCGTCTCCTCCAGGAGCGAACTGTTGGAGGCTCTCAAGGAAACGCTCACGGGCGGGACCGGGCGGCCCCGTTACGCGCAACTGGCGGCGCGACTGGGCATGACCGAGGCCGCCGTCAAGAAGGCGGCCCAACGACTGCGCGAACGCTTCGCGCAACTGCTGCGAACCGAGGTCGCCCGCACCGTCAGCGACGCGCGGGAAGTGGACGGGGAGATGCGCAGCCTGTTCGCTGCGCTCCACGAGTAAATCCGACCGCGCCCAATCTCACCTCACTTTCCTTGTCACCTTCGGCGGGATTCCGGTCTGTATAGGAGTGAAGTGAAGCAAACAGTCGAAAAAGAAAAACCTATGAAAACGAACAAACTATTCCCCGCGGCCACCTTCTTGATTCTCGCAAGCATGTCTTGGGCGTCAGAGATCAGCGACACAACACCACCCCGGCTCGCGAGCGTCGCAATCTCCCCAGCAGTCATCGATACTTCAAGCAATTCCCAATCAATTCTCCTGACGGTTCGCCTCACCGACGAGTTGAGCGGGATCACTATGCAGGGGCCAGCGGGGTCTTCTCGGTCTTACGCATGGGCTGTTTTCAGAAGTCCCGTCGGAGGCTTTTACAGCCCAGATGTAAGCGTGCAATTCCTGCCAAACATGCGTGTTTCCGGTGACGAGTTCGACGGGGTTTACACAAACGCGTTGTTCTTGCCGCGCTCCAGCCACGCCGGAAACTGGACGCTGGTTCAGTTCTATGTCACGGACGCCGTCGGAAACCGAAGGCAGATGAGCCTAGCGGAACTTCGCAGCCTCGGCTTCCCCACGGGGTTCACTGTCCAAGGGGCTGATGATCGGAATCCCCCCGAAATCCTCTCAGTGTCCATCAACCCCACCACGGTTGACACGTCCATCTCCAATCAGCCGATTACCATCACAGTCCGCTTGCGGGATGATTTGGCTGGAATGGACCACCCCTTGGACCAACCCGGCTATCAGGTGTCGGGCGTCAATTTTATCAGCCCGTCCAAGGGGCAACATGTGGGTACCTATTTTGCACAGGAAAAACGGGAATCGGGAGACCAGTATGACGGAATCTACACCAATACCATCTGGCTGCCCCGATACAGCGAACCGGGAACGTGGAGCCTGGATTCGATGCTCCTGGCCGATGCGGCGGGAAACCTGCAGCAGATTGAGTTGGCCGAGTTCCTGGCCCGCGGTTTCTCGGCGGAGTTCACCGTCCAAGGAACGGGCGATGTCACGCCGCCGCAGCTTGGTGCGTTCGACTTCTTTCCGCGACGAATCGATACCAGCAGCAGTAGCCAGATCATCGCGGTGACGTCTCGCCTGGTCGATGCCCTGAGCGGAATGAGCAACTCGGTCCCCTACTACGCATCGTGGGGTCAGGCTTCGGCGACCTTTGTCAGTCCTTCCAAGGGCCAGTCGGCGAGCGTCAGTTTCCACTGGTCGCGGCAAGCCGCTGGCACACCGTTCGACGGGATTTACACGAATATGATGATCTTGCCCCGATACAGCGAGACTGGTGTCTGGACTCTTCAGGATTTCAGTCTTACGGACGCGGCCGGCAACAATGCCCGGCTGGAATTGGCGGAGCTGCGGCAACTCGGTTTTCCGACGCAACTGGCCGTCGGAATCGCCCCGTCGCTGAAGATCGCCCGGCAGGCAGGTTCGATGCTCTTGTCCTGGCCTTCTTGGGCCACGAGTTTCTCGCTCCAATCACGGGAGGATCTCGGCCAATCGAGCGCCTGGGCGCCGGTTGGGCTTGCGCCCGTGGTTTTGGGCGAGCAGGCGGTCGTGGTTGTTCCGCTGTCCGCGGAGCGCGCCTTGTACCGTCTCGTGGATCAGCCGTGAGGAGTCGCGCCGGCAGCGAAGCCCCGGGCAGACCGCCGGGGCTTTGCGACTTCATGGAAGACGCCGGCCAGGTCTGCGCTGTTGTTTCGCCG
>JAKLEJ010000106.1 GCA_022711695.1 Verrucomicrobiota bacterium
ACCTGGGAAACCAGGTTGTCCGGGTTGAGCACCGCGCCGCACTCGAACACCTCGCACACGCGCCGGACGACGATCCGCCCCTGGGCCGGCTCGACCGCAATCTCGACGCAGGCCGCCACGTAGGAGGCCTTTTCGGTCCCGCAGGCCAGCCCATAGCCCACATTGGGCGGGCGTTGCCGCGTCTTTTCCGCCCATCCAAACCGGGCCGCCGCGGTCTCGAGCACGGCGCGCAGGCGCGGGTTCTCGAGGTGCTTGAGGCGGAAGCCCAGCGGGTCCGAACCCGCCGCCTCCGCCAGCTCGTCCATGAACGTCTCGCGGGCGAAATTGTTGGCCGTGGCGGCCAGGGTCCGGTAGGAACCCGTCCGCAAAGGGGCGTTGGCGCCCACGAATCGGCTGCGGGCCTGGCCGGCCCGGTAGGGAGTGTCCACCGCCGCGCCGCCCGAGGCGATGTTGATGAAATGCCATGAGGTCAAGGTCCCCTGGTCGTCGAGGCTGGCTTCGACCTCGATGACGGCAGCGGGCCGGAAATAGGCCCAGGTGAACTCCTCCTCGCGGGTCCAGCGCACCAGCACCGGGCGTTTGGCGGCCTGGGCCAGCCGGGCGGCCTCGATGGCCGCCTCGGCGGTGTGTTTGCCGCCAAAACCGCCGCCGAAGTCCGGCACGATCACCCGCACGTTCGCGCTGGGCAGGCGGAACGTCCGCGTCAGCTCGCCATGGTACCCGAACGGGGCCTGCGTGCCGGTCCAGACGGTCAGCTTTCCGTCCTCCCACTCGGCCAGCGCGGTGCGGGTTTCCATGGGCGCGTGCTGCACATAGGGCACGCGGTAGGTTTGGCGCAGCACCTTGCGCGCCTTGGCCAGCGTTTCGCCAAAGGGGTTCGCCGGCACGTTGTTGCCGGCGCCTTTGCGCAGATAATCGAAAACCTCGCGGCTGGAGGGATGCGGGGCCGTTTCCCATTTGGCGGTTTCGGCGACGGCTTTGAGCGCTTGCGCCGCCTCGAATGCGGTCGGCGCCGCCACCCCCACAAAGGCGCCGTCCTGAACGGCCACCACCCCTTTCATGGCCCGCGCCGGCGCCAGATCCACGGACACAAGCCGGGCGCCATAGGAAGGCGACCGCAGCACCTTGCCGTAGAGCATGCCCGGACGGGTGTGGTCCGAGGGATACAGATGGCCGCCGGTCACAAGGTCCCGGCGGTTGGGGCGCGGCAACGACGAGCCCAACACGCGCCATTGCGCGACCGGGGTCACGGTGACCCCTTCGGGGACGGACTGTTTGAATGCCTCGAGGCCCTCGCTGCTCTGAGCCAGTTCGGCGTAGGTCACGGAGCGTCCGCTCGAGGGGTGCGTCACCCGGCCATCCCGGGCCTCCAGGCTGGCCGCGGGCGTTTCCCAGCGTCGCGCGGCCAGTTCCACCAACGCCTTGCGGGCGGCGGCGGCGGCGGCTCGCACCGCGGGAACCGTCCTGGGCGTGGTCTGGCTGCCGGCGGTGGTGCCATCGTCGGGCGTCAGGCGGGTGTCGCCCATGACCATGCGGATGCGCTCGACCGGGTATGACAGTTCCTCGGCGGCGCACTGGGTCAACTCGGCGCGGGCGCCCTGGCCCATCTCGATCTTGCCGGTGAGCACTGTGACCACACCGTCCTGCCCGAGGTGAAGGCGCGCGGCCAGGGCCTGGGATCGGCCTCCGCCGCCGCGGCCGCCACGGCTTTGGGCCAGCGCCGGGCCGGCGGCCACCGCCACCATCAGGCCAGCGCCCAGCGTTTGCACGAACCCGCGCCGGCTCAGGCCAAATTCAAAACTCATTTCCTCGGCGGATTCGCCGGGATCGGCCCCAGGGGCAAGGCTGGCATCGAAATCGGGGTTCATGGGCTCACTTCGCGCTATCCGCCGCCGCGCGGCGGACGGCTTTCTGGATTTTCACATAGCCGCAGCAGCGGCAGATATGGCCCTCCATCCACTGAAGGATCTCGGCGTCGGACGGCTTGGGTTTCTCTTTGAGCAGAGCCACAGTCGAGAGGATCATGCCCGGGGTGCAGTAGCCGCATTGCATGGCTCCCTCGGCAAGAAAGGCCTCCTGCACCGGGTGCAGCTTGTCGCCCTGCGCCAACCCCTCGATGGTGAGGATGCTGGCGTCGGCCGCTTCCTTGATGGGGACCACGCAGGCATGATTGCGCCGGCCGTCGATCAGGACCGTGCACGACCCGCAGCGGCCCTCGCCGCAGCCGTACTTCGTCCCGGTCAGCCTCAGGTCTTCCCGAAGGACGTCGAGCAGCGAGCGCTCCGGGTCGGTTTTCACGGTCACCGAACGGCCGTTGACGGTCAGGTTGAAGGTTTCCATGGTCGCAGTGTGGGGGAGGCTCAGGGTCGGTGCACCGGGGCTATTGGAGAAACTCGAGCCACCCGAATCGTTCCGGGACATGGAACGAACCGCCGAGCGTGGGATTCCAGGCCAGGAACGCCCCGCTGGCGCGGTCGCAGCGGAACAGGTTGATGCGCCAGCGCTCGCCCGCGCGGGGCTTGGCCTGGCTCAAGGCCCGCAGAGGAATGCGCATCTCGCAGGTCCATCGCCGGGCGGCGGCGTCGATCTTGACGGCGGATTGGAAGCCGCTGCGCCATTCGAAATCGCGCTCGGGCAGGCGCAGGGAAAGGTCCAGCCGCTCATTGGTGGGCGCGACCTGGTACTCGGTGTAATGGCGGAGGTTCTCCGGGTCGGCGTTGATGAAGGCCTCGACCACGTCGCGGTCCCACAGGCTGACGCCCGGCTTGCCCATCTCGAAGCGTTTGCGCTCGAACTGGGGCGGCTCGAAGACGGTCAGCGAGGTGTAAGGGCACTCGTAGCCGATGTAGAGATGCGTGTCCGACCACAGCAGACGCGCGGACGTGGATATCTCCGGCGTGCATGCCGAGTCGCGGGTCTGGCATTCGATCCGGACGGGAACAGCGGTCCGCCAGGCCGGCTTCTCGAGGTTGCCGTCGGGTTCGAAGTCCGCGCCGAGCCGCGCGGCCCTGGCGACGGGCAGCGGCAACGAACGCGCCAGCAGTTTCCGGGCGTTGTCGAAATAGATCTTGCGCAGGACCGGCGCGGGCAGACCGATCGAGCGGATGGTCCAGTCGCCCTGGATGGGAGTCATGTGGGCCCAGTCCCGGTCCAGGGTCTCCAGCCAGCGCCAGTGTTTCTCGTAGAAGATCTCGGCGTCGCGGTCGGTGGGCGGGGGCTCGTTGCCGCTGGACCCGAGGATCATCCGGTCATACACCATGAAATCCGTGCCAAAGAGAATGCGGTCCTGGTGTTTGAGAAAGAGCCGGCGCACGGCCTCGGGCTCGTGGCGGCCGATCTCGGGGATGCGCGCCGCCAGATCGGCCATCATGTTCGGATAGCGGCTCAGGCTGGCGTCCACCCAATCCAGTTCCTCAGCGTTGTTGGCAAAGTGCACCGACACGAAGGTGGTCTTGGGATGGCGGGCAATCACCCGGTTCAGCGACTCCAGCAGCTCCTTCCAGGGCGGGTATTTCTGCGGGTCTCCAAACCACCAGCTCTTGTGGTCCTTGAGTTCCTTCCAGCGCTCGTTCTTGTCGTCGTAGGGCAGCCAGAAGGCCTTGGGATCCCCCACGTGAATGGACACCGGCATGCCCAGCTCGCCGCACCGTTTCCAGACCGGGTCCAGCTTGAGGTCGTCCACGCGGATGAGCTTGCCCGCGCCGTCCTTGAGGTAGAGGCCCAACCGCTTGAATTCCTTGAGGCCCGCCGAGCCCAACCGCTGGCCCTCCTCGATCTGTCGGGCGGCGCGCTCGCCGAAATCCGGGGCGTCCCAGCCCCGGTAGTCCAGCACCATGTAATGCAGAAATCGCCCCGGGAACAGCGTGTCCGAGAGCCGCTTGTTGCGCTCGAACTCGGAGGGCGCGCCGTCCTTGCCCGGGGTGACTGTGCCTGTGCCCAGGTTGACGAGCGTGCCCACCCCGACTGCGTCCATGATCTTGACGGCGCGCGCCAGGTGCTGGGTGGTGAAGTCGATGTGTTGGTGGAGGTCGATGAGGCGCCGCTCGGCGCGCCACGACGCCGCCTCCCGCTGGGTCCGCGCCAATTCGTCCTGGGCAACACTCATTTGTAAAAAAGCCGCCCATCCGCCCGCGAGGATCAGGGGCAGCAGCCGGTTGGTCCTGAGATTCATGTTATGTCTGCGAGCACCCGGAAACGCGCGACCTCGTTTGGCGGCAAAGCCCTGAACCCGCGCGCCAGCCCTGGTCCCGGAGTTCTCTGGCCGAAAGGCTGGCGCGGCTTCGGTTGGAGGTCAAGACCGAAGGACGGGGCCGGGCGCCGATGGGTGCACCCCAGCGCGGGTCCCGTCGCAGGGGGCTACTTGGGCCGCGCGGGAGCAGGGACGGCGCCGGGGGCCGCGGACTTGGGGGCCGCCGCCGGAGGCGGCGCCGCCAATTTGCCGGCGAGAATCTCCGCCACCGCGCCCGGGTTGTTCAGTCTCTCCAACGGCACGCTGACGCTCTCGCCTCCGGCTTTGCGCCACTGCACGGGGAGGGTGGCGGAGGACGAGGTGAAATAGCCCGGCGGCGTGAGGATCAGCCAGTGGTCGGAGCGCGTGGCGATCTGGATGAGCACCGCGAGCAACCGGTGGGTGGCCCCGGACCAAACCCGCACCGTGCCATCCGAGCTGCCCGAGGCAATGCGGTCGCCTCGAGGGCTCACGGCGGCCACGTTGACCCAGTCGGCGTGTCCGCGCATGGTGGCCATGAGGGCGCCGTTGTTGGCGTTGAACGCTCGAACGGCTTTGTCGCTGCCCGGGGCGTAGAGCCGGTCGCCGAGGGGATCCCAGGCCAAGCCCAGCGGCAGGCTCGGGCCGGTGTCGAGCGTGCGACCCTGCTGGCCGGGGCCTGGCCCGCCGCCGGCTTTGCCGGGCGTGTTCGGGGCGGGGCGCTCGATTCGCCGAAGCTGCACGGAGCGATCCATCGGGCCGCCGACCGCCACCGCCAGGAACTGCTCGTCCTCGGGGTTGAATGCCAGCCCCAGGACGGCATCGGGGAACGTCAGCCGGGCGACGCGCTTCCAGGACTCGGTGTCCCAGACGTGAACCGAGCCATCGGTGGCGCCCGTCGCCAGGAGCCGTCCGCTGCGGCTGAAGGAAAGCCCATGCGCCCACTGGCCCTGCTCCTGAAGCGAGGCCACCCGCTTGCCGTCCGGCAGGCCCCAGACATGCGCCGCTGGATCGGTCCCTGCCGCGGCCAGCAACGCTCCGTTCGGACTGAAGGCCAGGGTCAGAACGATGTCCTTGTGGTCCTGGAAAAATGTGGTTTGCGAGCCGCTGAGCGCGTCGAACACGCGCACCAGGCCGCTTCGGCCGGGCGACCCTTCGCCCACGGCCAGCCGCCGCCCACTCCGGTCAAAGGCCAGGGCCCGGACCCGGTTGGAGATCTGTCCCTGCCCGAATCGGCGCGCCAGCCGGGGGCGTTCCAGGTCCCAGAGCAGCACCTCGCCATAGCCGCCCACGGCGAGCATCGTGCCGTCGGCCGAGAAGCTCAGGGCGGAGATGGGGGCCACCGGCCCGTAGGAGATCCCGCACTCGGTGGGCTTGTTCGTGAGTTCGGCGGGAGGGGCGACCAGCGGGAAGCCGAGCCAGGCCTTCTGCGGAGTTGCGGGGGCCGCAGCCCGGGCCATGCCCTGGAGAAGCGCCGCGGCCCCGGCCAACGCCGCCAGCCGGCAAGCCAGCTTCAAACCCCTCCACCCGGGTCGAGGGTGTCCACAGCCATGAATGGAGATTGACGCGCTCACATGATCTCGGCGAGGAAACCGCCGCTGGGCGCCGTGCCGCTGGCCAGCGGCGTCACGCAGGCCACGCAGCCCTGCGGATGCGGCAAGCGCTCCTGCGGATCGATCCCGAGGAGTTTGTAGATGCTGGCGGTAAGGTCCCATGGATAAACCGGGCGCTGGCGGACCGTTTCGCCCCGGGCATCGCTGGCGCCGACCAGGTGGCCGCCGCGGAAGCCGCCCCCAGCCACCACGGCGCTGAAACACTGTCCGAAATGGTGCCGGCCGCCGTTCCAGGGCGGGTCCGGAACGATCCTGGCCGTGCGCCCGAACTCCCCCAGCCAGACGACGATCGTGGTTTCGAGCAGCCCGCGCTGGGCCAGGTCTTCGAGCAGCGCGGCGAAACCCTGGTCGAGCACGGGCAGTTTCTGGCGCATGGCCTCGAAGTGGTTGGCGTGGGTGTCCCACCCGGGGTCGTTCACGGTCACAAACGGGACGCCGCGTTCGACGAGGCGGCGGGCCAGCAGGCAGGACTGGCCGAAGCGCGTGCGGCCATAGAAGTCGCGCGCCGCGTCGGTCTCTTCGCTGAGGTCGAACGCCCTGCGCCCCTCGCCCAGGATCAACTCGTAAGCCTGCTCCTGGCAGTCTTCCGCAGCCTGAATTGGACGCGCCTTCCCGGTCTCGGCGGCCAGCCGGTCCATGTCGCGCAGCAGGCTCCACCGCTGCTGGAGCCGCTCCTGGCTCAAGCCGCGAGCCGGGGACATGCCGTCCACCCGGAACTCCCTGGCGCTGGGGTCGCCGCCGGTGGCGAAGGACCGGTAGCGCGGGCCCAGGAACCCGGCCTCGGAGAAGCGCCCCAGCGCGGCGGTGAGAGTGATGTAGGGTGGCAGGGTTCCCTGGTAACCCGGGGCGCCGCCCCGCTTGAGCGCGACCACCGAACCGATGGCCGGGTAGGCCAGGTCCGGCGAGGGCCGCGTGCCCGTCATCATGAGGTAGGCGGCGGTTTCATGCGCGTTGCTGCCGTGGGTCAGGCTGCGGATGATCGAGTACTTGTCCGCCTGCCCGGCCAGGCGCGGCAGCAGCTCGCCGATCCGGATGCCCGGCGCATTGGTGGCCAGCGGCCGCTTGAACGGGCCGCAGTAATCGGCTCCCGCCTCGGGCTTGGGATCGAAGGTGTCGGTCTGCGGCGGCCCGCCCGCCATCCAGAGCTGGATCACCGAGCGCGCCCGGGCGGGGGCGGTCGGGCCGCTGGCCTGGAGGCGGCGCCAGTCGCCCAGGCCCAGCCCGACAAGCCCCAGCGTGCCCGCGCGCAGGAATTGGCGCCGGCTGGAGCCGCCGGCGCGGAGGGCCGGCGCGATGGGAAGTTCAGCCATGGGATAGCCTCATCGCACGAAGGGGAACTCCTTGGTGTTGAGCAACGCCCAGGTCACGTCGCCCAGCGCCTGCAGGCGGGCGGCCTTGTTGGCGGCCAGGTATTCCACCAGCCGGCTCTTTTCGGAGGGATCGGGCGGACGCGACAGCGCCGCCAGGTAGAGTTCATCCACGATCTGCGCGTCCGTCCTGCCCTCTTTGACGAGGCGCTGAAGACGGGGACTGGCGGTCACCTTGGCTTCGAGTTGTTCGGAGCTGATGAAGTAGAGCGCCTGCCAAAGCGAGCTCTCGGCGGTGCGCTCGCCTTCGTAAGGCGTGTCGCGCGGCGGCCGCCCGAACAGCTCCAGGAAGGGAACGCCCACGTTGCCGTCGGCGAGCTGGGCGGCCCGGTGGCCCGGGGGCAGCTTCGAGTAGGGCTCGGGAATCTGGCTGGCAAAGGTCTCGGTCGTTTCGGTGACCTGGGAGATGGCATCCAGCAGCGGTTCGGCCCCCAGGCGTTTGACCTGATAATGCGAGAAATGGACGGCATCGGCGGCGTTCCATGGAGTGGGCTTCGAGGAGGCCTGGTAGGTCCGCGAATTGAGAATCAACCGATACAGATGCTTCAGATCGTACTTGTGCGCCGCCAGTTCGCCGGCCAGAAAGTCCAGCAGCTCGGGGTTGGTAGGCGGGTTGGTGGGGCGCTGGTCATCCGGTTCCTGTACCAGGCCCCGGCCCAGCAGCCAGAACCAGACGCGGTTGGCCAGGTTGCGCGCAAACCAGGGGTTCTGCGGCTCGGTCAGCCAGGCGGCGAAGCGCGCCCGGGGGTCTTCATCCGCCCCCGCCTGGATCGCGGGGCCGCCCGGCCAGCGCGGCTTGACGGTCTGCCGGGTGCGGGGATGCTTCACCGCCCCTTTGGGGTTAAAATAGACAATCTCCTCTTTCCACTCCTGCGTGGGCTTGAAGGCCACCCGGGCGAAGAACGCCGCCAGGCCCAGGTCGTCGTCCAGGCCCCAGGCCTCGACCGGATGCGCGTGGCAGCGCGCGCAGCCCAGCCGCGCGCCCATGAACACCAGCGCGGCCGACTCGGCGAGGCTCTGCGGATCCTTGCTCGAGACAGCGCGGAGAAAATTGGCCGGGCCGTCCCTGAAGTTGCTGCCCGTGGCGGTGATGAGCTCGCGCGCGAACCGGTCGGCGGGTTTGTTTTCGGCCAGGCTGGCCCGCACCCAGCGGTGATAGGTCTGAACCGCCTTGGGCCAGACGCGCACCGGGTATTCGCTCTTGATGCGCAGCAGGTCGCCCCACTTCAGCGCCCAGAAATCGGCGTACTCCTCGCGTTCCAGAAGGCGGTCGATCAGCCGCGCGCGCTTGCGCGGATCCGCGTCGGCCAGAAAGGCCCGGGCTTCGTCCGGCGTGGGCAGGGTCCCGATGGCATCGAGATGGACCCGCCGCAGGAACTCCGGGTCCGAGCAGGGCTCGGATGGCGGAAAGCCGAGCGACTTCAGGCGCGCGTGAACCAACTCATCCACGCGGTTGTGCGCGGCCATGGGAGGAAACGGCGCGGGCAGCGGCTGGGGCACGAGCACGCGCAGCAGGCTCGTGCGCCGGAGATGCGAGGCCACGATGACGCTCTCGCCGAACCCCCGCGCCACCATCCTGCCGGCCTCGTCCACCACGACCACGTTCGTGTCCGAGGAAGCGTAGGCGGCCAGCCCGGTGACATCGCGCCGCGAGCCGTCCGAGAGATTCAGCGCGGCCGTCAGTTGGGCGGACTGGCCTTTGGAGAGGGTGGTTCGCTCGCTGGCCAGCGCCAGCGAAAGGACGGCGGGATCGCTGCGATTGGTGTAGGGGGCGCCGCGGGCGATCCAGCGCAGCCAGAGCCGGTACGAAGCGGAATCCGGAGGCAGGGGCGCGCCCCCGGCGTGCGGCAGCGCCCCGGACAGCTTCAGCAGCAGCAGGCTTTGCTCGGGCTCGATCTTGTCGATCCGCCGGCCTCCCGCCGCCTTCACCAGGGCCTCGTAATCCAGGTCCGGATCTCCCCCGAACAGCGACAGCGCCAGCCCGCCGCGGCCCTTCTGAGCGCCATGGCAGGCGGCGGCGCTACAGCCGAGTTTCTCGATGAGCGGCATGACCGATCCGAGAAACGAGGCAGGGGGCGGGCCGGCCCCGGCGGCGCGGGCGGCGGGGTTGGTTTGCGCAAGCGCGCCGGGTCCCGCCAGCAGGCTCGCGGCGAGACACGCGCCCGCGGCGAGCGCGCCCCCGACTCGCTTCCGCCCGGACGGGACCTTCGCCCGGCGGGGCAGCGCGCTCCTCGTGGTTGGTTCCGATCT
>JAKLEJ010000107.1 GCA_022711695.1 Verrucomicrobiota bacterium
GCGCTGGTTCTGGGAGCGGTTGGAATGCAGGGTGGCGGTGCGGACGCCGTGCTGCTCGAGCTGTCGCGCGAGGCGGTCGGCGCCGTGCTTCATCCGGGAGAAGATCAGCACCATGTCCATGCCGGGGTCGCGGAGCAGATGCAGGAGCAGGGCGACTTTGCGGTGCCTGGGAATCTCGTAAACCATCTGGGCGACCGTTTCGGCCGGGTTGGCCCGGCGGCCGATCTGGACGAGCTTCGGCGAGCGCTGAAACTCGTGCGTGAGCCCCTCGATCTCCTTCGAGAGCGTCGCGGAAAACATCAGCGTTTGCCGCTGCGGCGGCAGCGACCGGAGGATGCGCCGGATGTCCGGCAGAAATCCCATGTCCAGCATCCGATCCGCTTCGTCCAGCACCAGGAATTGCAGCCGCGTGAAGTCGGCGCATCCCCGGCCCATCAGGTCGAGCAGCCGACCCGGCGTGGCCACGATGAGGTGGGCGCCGGCGCGCAGGGCCTGGATTTGCCCGTGCTCGCCCACGCCGCCAAACACCGTGGCCGTCCGCAGGGGCAGATGCTTGCCGTAGGCCCGCAGGTCCTCCTCGATCTGCGCCGCCAACTCGCGCGTGGGGGCGAGCACCAGCGCCCGCGTTCCGCGGCGGTCCTGCGCCGAAGCCTGTGCGGCCAGCCGGGTGAGAATCGGCAGCGCGAACGCGGCGGTCTTGCCCGTGCCCGTCTGGGCAATGCCGATCAAGTCCTTTCCAGCCAGGACCAGCGGAATGGCCGTGGTCTGGATGGGGGTGGGCTCGGTGTAGCCGGCTTCCTGGACGGCTTTGAGGACGCGGGCTTCGAGGCCCAGGGCGCGAAAAGGCATGATGCTAATTCGTTGGGAGCGGCCAGTTCGGGCCGGAGGCGGTTATAGGGTTGCCTTGGGCCTGGCTCATGGCCCCGAGGGAGTGGCGGGCTCAGCCGGGGGGGCCGGCTCGCGCGCGGGCTTGGCGCGTTTGGCTCGGGGCAGGGGGCTGATCATCACGTTCAGATCGCGGTCGCCCATCATCTTGGGCGGGGCATCGGCCTGGCCATACGCGGCCGCTTCCTTGACGAACCGGTTAACGATCTCGAACCCGAATTCCTTGTGGGCTTTCTGCCGGCCCTTGAAGCGCAGCTTGACCCGCACCTTCATGTCCTCGCAAAGAAACTCGATGGCATGCTGGAGCTTGACCTGGAAATCATGGGCGCCGATCACCGCGCTGAGCTGGATTTCCTTCATCTGGTTGCCGGCGTTGCGCGATTCCTTGTGGCTCTTGGCCTCCTCGTACATGAGCTTGCCGTAGTTGACGATGCGGCAGACCGGCGGGGTGGCGTTGGGGGCAATCTCCACGAGGTCCAGCCCTTTGCTCTGGGCCAGGCGCAACGCCTCCGTCAGGGTCATGACCCCCAGTTGCTCTTTGGTCTCATCCAGCACACGGACTTCGCGGGCGCGAATCTTGCCGTTGCGGCGATGCTTGGGTTCCCGGGAATGAAATGGACGGGAGTGGAAGGGGTGACTCAATGGGCGCTCTCAGGTTTAAGGTGATTCATGCGCTTAGACCAGTCGCGGCTTCCAAGCTGTTCCCGGTCATCGGGTTTCAAATCATCATTGAATCACGTTCAACTGAGGATCTTCCAGGTTTTGAAAGCGACAATTGTCTAGCTCGCCGCCAAACTAGGGGCCAACCCCGCCGAAAGCAAACTTTATTTGGCGCCTGCGGGCGGCGTCGCCAGCCCGGTTCCTCGTGGGGTGCGCGTCGGATTCGAACCGCCCGGCCGTCCGGACCGCGCCTGAAGGCGGGACTCTTGCGCGGAGGGCTCAGGTCGGAGTTACGGTCTGCGCTGTCTGGGTGAATCCGGGGTTGTCATCCGGGGCCGGAGCGCCTTAAATCGGGCCATGAAATCCGTGGCTGTTCTGACCGTGCTTTCGTTGGCCCTGACCGTGATGCCGGGGGGCGGCGCCCCTCCGGGGCTCGAGCGGGCCGAACGCTCCCCGCTCTCGACTTTCTTCGTGGACCCCACCCGCGTGGTCTGGCAGAGCGACGCCGGCGTGCGCAATGCGGCTTCGCTGCTCAAGCCGCACGCGGGGCAGGCGGTGCTCAAGGAGCCGCAGCCCCCGTGCGTGCTCCGGGCGTCCTCGAACGCGCCCGCCGGCATTCTGCTGGATTTCGGCCGCGAGCTGCACGGCTACGTGGAACTCATCACCCCGATGACCCGGGACCAGGCGCAGTTGCGCCGGGTGCGCGTGCGTTTCGGCGAATCGGTGTCCGAGGCCATGGCCGAACTCGGCGGCAAACAGAACGCCCAGAACGATCACGCCATTCGCGACCAGGTGGTCACGCTGCCCTGGCTGGGCAAGAAGACGATCGGCCCGAGCGGCTTCCGGTTTGTGCGCATCGACAACGCCGACCCCAGCCTTCCCGTCGAGCTCAGTCAGGCGCGCGCGGTTCTCCAGATTCGCGACGTGCCCCAGGTGGGCTCTTTCCGGTGCAACGACGAACGGCTGAACCGGATCTGGCAGGTGGGCGCCTACACCGTCCATCTGAACATGCAGGAGTATCTCTGGGACGGCATCAAGCGCGACCGGTTGGTCTGGCTGGGGGACATGCATCCGGAGGTGAGCACCATCCACGCCGTCTTCGGCTTCAACGAGGTGGTGCCCCGCTCGCTGGACCTGACGCGCGATGTCACCCCCGTGTCCGAATGGATGAACGGCATCTCCAGCTACTCCATGTGGTGGGTGCTGATCCACGAGGACCTGTGGCTGCACCAGGGGCGCCGCGATTACCTCGAAGCCCAGAAGGGCTATCTCACCGCTCTCCTCAAGCGCCTGGCAAACCTGATTGGCCCAGACGGCCGCGAGCGCATCGACGGCATGCGGTTTCTCGATTGGCCCAGCTCGCCCAACAAGCAGGGCGTCACCGCCGGCCTCCAGGGGCTGCTGGTGATGACTCTCGAGAGCGGCGCCCGCCTCATGACCGCGCTCGGGGACGCCGGAACGGCCCGGCTTTGCGCCGAGGCCGCCGCCCGCGGACGCAAAGTCGTGCCGGATGTCAACAAGTCCAAGTCGGGCGCGGCGCTGCTTTCCCTGGCCGGCATGCTCGATTCCAGGGAGACCTCGGAAAACGTGCTCAAGACGGGAGGGCCGCGGGACATCTCGACCTTCTACGGTTTTTATGTGCTCCAGGCGCTGGCGAAGGCCGGCGATGCGGCCACGGCCCTCGAGTTCATCCGGGTGTATTGGGGTGCGATGCTCGACCAGGGGGCTACCACCTTCTGGGAGGACTTCAACCTGGAATGGACCAACAACGCCGCGCGGATCGACGAACTCGTGCCGCCCGGCCGCAAAGACATCCATGGCGACTACGGGGCTTACTGCTACGTGGGCCTGCGCCACAGCCTGTGCCACGGGTGGGCCAGCGGCCCCACCGCCTGGCTCAGCCAGGTCGTGCTCGGCGTCAAACCGATCGAGCCCGGCTGCAAACGCGTGCGCGTCCGCCCGCAACTGGGCAATCTCCAGTGGGCCGAAGGCGCCTACCCCACGCCCCTTGGCCCGATCCGTGTCCGGCACGAACGGCAGGCCGACGGAACCGTTTCCTCGAAGATCGAGGCCCCGCCGGGCATCCAGGTCGAGTCGGCTCCCGGCTCCTGAATGGCGCCGGGCGATGGCGGCCACCCGCGCCAATTCCCTTTTGGGACCTTCCCATGAAATCGACACTGTTCCCGCTCTTGCTGGCCGGCGTGACCGGCGGTCTCGCCGCGGAGTATCATGTCTCCGTCAAGGGGACCGAGGACGGCGATGGCTCGGCCGGGAAACCCTTCCGGACGATTTCGACGGCGGCGCGGGCGGCGCTTCCGGGCGATGTCATCACCGTGCATGAGGGGACCTATCGCGAGCGGGTGACCCCGCCCCGCGGCGGCGAATCGGACGCCCGGCGGATCGTGTACCAGGCGGCGCCCGGCGAGCGGGTCGTCATCAAGGGCTCGGAGGTGGTGCGGGACTGGCGGCCCTTCCAGCCGGGGGTGTGGAAGCTCACGCTGCCGAACTGGTTCTTTGGCCGCTACAATCCCTACAAGGACCTGATCGAGGGGGACTGGTTTGTGGCCCGGGGCCGTCCGCACCACACCGGCGAAGTGTACCTAAACGGCAAGTCCCTCTGGGAGACTCATCTGATCGAGCGGGTGCTCAATCCCCAGCCCCAGGCCGACGCGCTCGATCGCGAGGGTTCGACCTGGACCTGGTTCTGCGAGAGCGACGACAGATTCACCTACATCTACGCCAATTTTCACGACAAGAACCCCAACGAGGAACTCGTCGAGATCAACGCGCGCGACAGTTGCTTCTATCCGGCCCAGCCCGGCTGCGATTACATCACCGTGCGGGGCTTCCGGATGGCGCACGCCGCCACGCAATGGGCCGCGCCCACCGCCGAGCAGATCGGTCTCATCGGCACGCATTGGAGCAAGGGCTGGATCATCGAGAGCAATGTCATCAGCGACTCGAAGTGCTCCGGCATCACCCTGGGCAAGGACCGCGCCACCGGCCACAACGTCTGGATGCGCGACCCCTCCAGGGACGGCGCCATCCACTACAACGAAGTCGTCGTGCGCGCCCTTCGGGCCGGGTGGTCTCGCGAGCGGATCGGCTCGCACATCGTCCGCGGCAACGTCATCTCGGATTGCGAGCAGACCGGCATCTGCGGCAGCCTGGGGGCCGCCTTCAGCCAGATCGCCGGCAACCACATTTATAACATCTGGGCCAAACGACAGTTCACCGGCGCCGAAATGGGCGGCATCAAGCTCCACGCCGCCATCGACGTCGTCATCCGCAACAACCGTATTCACCGCGCCGGCCGCGGCCTGTGGCTGGATTGGATGGCCCAGGGGACCCGCGTCACCGGCAATCTCCTTTACGACAACAGCACCGACGACCTCTTCGTAGAGGTGAACCACGGGCCGTTCCTGGTGGACAACAACGTGTTCCTCTCGGATGTCGCCCTGCGGGACTGGTCGCAGGGCGGGGCCTATGCCCATAACCTGATGGCCGGGAGAATCGACAGCCGGCCCGAGCTGGAGCGCCACACGCCTTTCCACCAGCCGCACTCCACGGCGCTGGCCGGGATTACCAACATCGGCGGGGGCGACAACCGGTTCTATAACAACCTGTTCGTCGGCGGCCGGTTGGCCACGGGCTTCGACGCGCATGGCTTTGACGCCCGGAATCCCGAGCGGTTCATCGGGTTTGGCCTGTGGGTTTACAGCACTCGCGAGCGGCCCTGCCAAGCGACAGGCAACCTCTACTTCAGCGCCCGCCCTTATGCCCGGGAAGCCGATCCGCTCTCCACCGAGGTGGATCCGCAGCCTCGAATTGTCGAGGAAGCCGGGCAGGTCTGGCTCGAG
This sequence comes from Verrucomicrobiota bacterium, assembly GCA_022711695.1. Classification (GTDB taxonomy): domain Bacteria; phylum Verrucomicrobiota; class Verrucomicrobiia; order Limisphaerales; family JACRJZ01; genus JACRJZ01. The sequence goes on from JAKLEJ010000107.1 coordinate 5,406, forward strand.
ATCAACGTCGGAGCGGACTGGAAGAAGGCGCAGACCCGGCGGGTCACCACAGAGCTGTTGGGCACGGCTGCCGTTCCGCGGCTGGGCTTCGAGAATGCCGACGGCTCTCCCATCGCGATCGACACCGACTATTTCGGCGCCAAACGAAGTGCGACAGCGCCGGCCGTTGGACCGTTCGAGAATCCGGGGCAGGGGACCGTGAAGCTCCAAGTCTGGGATCGCCCCTCCGCAGGCGGACGGTAAGAGCCCGCAAGCCACCAATCATGATATCCTTTGCCTTGCGCGCGTGGAGCGCGTCCCTTGCCCTGGCGGCGGCCTTGGCGCCAGCCGCCGTCCCGTCATCCGAACCTCGGGCGGCGTCGCCGGAGGCGCCCGCCCTGGAGGATCGGGCGGCGCGCGGGCTGCGCCGGGCTGTCGAGTATTTCCGCAAGGTGGTGGCGGTCCAGGGCTCGTACTTGTGGCGCTACAGCGAAGACCTCTCCCGGCGCGAGGGCGAAGGCGTGGCCAGCGCCACGCGCGGCTGGGCGCAGCCGCCAGGCACTCCCTCAGTGGGGCGCGCCTTCCTTGCGGCCCATGAAGCGACCGGCGAGGATTGCTATCTCGAGGCGGCTCGCGAGACGGCGCACGCCCTCGTTCGCGGCCAACTCGAGTCCGGCGGCTGGACCTACGTCCTCGAGTTCGATCCCGCCGAACGTCGGAAGTTTGCCTATCGGGAGGGCGGCGGCCCCAAGGGGAAGAACGTGACCACGCTGGACGACGACACCACCCAGGCCGCCCTGCGATTCCTGATGCGCGCCGATCGGGCCCTGGCATTCAAGGATGTCCGCATCCACCCATGCGTTCGATCCGCTCTGGACTGCCTGCTCAGGGCCCAGTATCCGAACGGGGCCTGGCCGCAGGGCTTCGACCGCTTCCCCGATCCGGAGAAATTCCCGGTCAGGAAGGCCTCGTTCCCGGAATCCTGGGCGAGGGTCTGGCCGGGCAGCGGGCAGTATTGGCTGCGCTACACGCTCAACGACAACGCCCTGGCCACGACCATCGACACCCTCTTCGAGGTCGGCCGGGTCTATGGAGAGCCGACCCCGGGAAACGACTTCATTGATCTGGCCGCCCGTTGTCGCGCGGCGGCGGAAAAAGCCGGAGATTTTCTCCTGCTGGCGCAGATGCCCGAGCCGCAGCCGGTCTGGGCGCAGCAGTACGATGCCGACATGCATCCGGCGTGGGCCCGCAAGTTCGAGCCGCCGGCGGTCACAGCCGGCGAGTCTCAGGGCGTCCTCAAGACCCTGCTCCAACTCTACCGCGAGACGGGGCATCGAAAATACCTCGAGCCCGTTCCCAAGGCGCTCGAGTATCTTCACCGGTCGCGTTTGCCCGACGGCCGCCTGGCCCGGTTCTATGAGCTGCGCACCAACAAGCCGCTCTACTTCACCCGCGACTACCAGCTCACCTACGACGACGCCGACATGCCCACGCACTACGCCTTCAAGGTCACTGACGGCTCCGACGCCATCCTCCGCGAATACGAGAGGCTGAGGGTCTCCGGGCCCGAACCGCGGCCCGCCGCCCCGGCCAAACAACCGGCCTCGGTCACTGCGAAACTGCGGGCTGAAGTCGAATTGGTCCTGGCCGCCCAGGATGCCCGGGGCCGCTGGGTGGAGACCGGCGGCCTTCGCTACCATCAACCCAAGGATCCTTCCGGGCGCGTTCTCGATTGCGCGACGTTTGTCCGCAACGTGGAAACCCTCAGCCGCTACCTGGCGGCGTCGCGCGGACGTGGGGCCCGCCCTGCGGTCCAGTGAAAGTAGCGCCCATGCCAAACCTGCGAATGCTACTCCGATGGTCGGCCCCCATTCTGGCCTGCCTGCCCTGCCTGCTGGCTGCCGCCGACAGGCCCGATATGGTCATCTTCCTCACGGATGACCTCAGCCGGAACGACTGCTCGATCTACAATCCCCACTGCGGCATCCGCGCTCCGAACATGGAGCGCGTCGCCCGGGACGGCCTCACCTTCACTCACGCTTTTGTCTCTTCGCCCTCCTGCGCGCCCAGCCGGGGCGCCCTGCTCACCGGGCTGAACCCCGTCCGCAACGGGGCCATGTTCAACCACACCGTGCCCGATCGGCGGCACAAGCGCTGGCCAGCCTGGTTCCAGGACCTCGGATACGAGGTCGTGGCCTTCGGCAAGGTGGCGCACTACGCCACGGTCCGCCAATACGGTTTCGATCTCGCCAGCCACTTTAATTACCATCAGGACGATTGCGTCGAGGCTGCCATCGCCTGGCTGGAAAAGCGCGTCTCGCGCAAGCCGCTTTGCCTGTTCGTCGGCAGCAACTGGCCCCATGTCCCCTGGCCCGAGGAAACCCGCTACGCGCCTTCGGAACTGCCTCTGCCCGCCTCGCAGACGGACACCCCGGCGACGCGCGCCTTCCGCGCCCGCTACGCCGCCGCAGTCGAGCGGGCGGACCGCGATCTCGGCCTTGTCTATGATGCCGCCCGAAAACACCTCGGCCGGGACACGCTCTTTCTCTTCAGCAGCGACAACGGCGCGCAATTCCCGTTTGCCAAATGGAATTGCTACGAGGCCGGCGTGCACATGCCGCTCGTGGCCGTTTGGCCGGGCCGCATCGCTTCCGGCGCCAAGACGGGGGCGATGGTCACCTGGGAGGACTTCCTGCCCACCTGTCTCGAAGCCGCGGGCGGCGCGGCCCCGTCGTGCGGCGACGCCCCGGGCCAGATCAGCGGGCGCTCTTTTCTGCCCGTGCTCCTCGGCAAACAGGCCGAACACCGCGACTGCATTTTCACCACTCACAGCGGCGATGGCCGGATGAATGTGTACCCGATCCGCGCCCTGCGCACGCGCGACTGGAAGTACATCCTCAACCTGCGCCCCGAGTTTGCCCACACCACTCACATTGACCAGGGCTCGGGGGGCGGCGACGGCTGGCGCTACTTCCGCGAGTGGGTGTGGGCTGCGGCGACCAACGCATCCGCCTCGGCGATCCTCAAGCGCTATTACGGCCGGCCTCGCGAAGAGCTCTACGACTTGCGCGCCGACCCCGATGAACTGCGCAACCTCGCCGCCGATCCCTCCCACGCGGCGCGCCTGGCTGAGATGCGGTCGCGGCTCGCGGCATGGCTGGAGGCGCAGGGCGATCGCCCAACCCTGATGCAGCCGCCCCGCCTCCTGGCTGAGCCCGCCTCCTACGCGCCCGTCACGAACCCGCCGCCGCCGGCCGCCGGCCGTCCTTGAGCCGTTTCCCGCAAACCGGCGTTCTTACTGGTGCGCCGCAATCCTGCCTGCCTGGCAATAGCAGGAAACGCTTGGCCGGATGTCCGCATCGGCCCAAGCCTTGCCCAAACGGGCATCCGCCTCCCGCGCCTCCTTTGCGCGGCCCTGCGCCCTCAGCGAGTCGCGCAGCCCCGTCAGCGACCATCCGTTGTCCGGCCAGACTGCCAGGTCCGCTCGGTACACTTTCTCGGCCTCCGCCGCTCGCCCCGCCCGCAGCAGCACCGCTCCCAGCGTGTGCCGAACCGGCTGAATCCAATCGGGCGGCTCGTCGTAGCGCAGCTTCGCTTCCCGGACGACCGCCTCTTCGAGAATCGACGCGGCCTCGGCGAGTTTCCCTTCTTGTGCCAGCATCTCGCCGTCCAATACCCGCGCCGCAATTTCGAGAAGATCGGAGGCCCGGTTGTTGCCGAAGGCGGCGTCCTCCGGCGTCGCTTTCTTCGCTGCCAGAAAACGCTCCCGCTCCGCGCGCGCTTCCGGCATGCGGTCCAGGGCCGTCAGGGCCGCCGCCCGTGTCCATCGCCACAGGGCCTGCGAAATGGGCAGGTTTCCCCGCGAAACTCCTGTTCCGCGGCATAATACCCGAACGAATACGCCCACGTCAGGCCCCGGTCAAAACACGCCTGGGCCTCGGGTGAAGCGGTGGTCACCTTGTAGCGATGGCCCCCCAGCTTCGTGAGGCCCGGTTGGCCTTGCGACCTCGGGGCGGCC
>JAKLEJ010000108.1 GCA_022711695.1 Verrucomicrobiota bacterium
GCCAGCCTGATGTGATTGTCTTCGTGGACTTCCATGGATTCAATCGCCGGCTGGCCCGCGCCATCCGGGACCACGTGCGAACCAGCCGAGGCACGTTCCGGAACTGGCGCCCCCGCCTGGTTCAATTCGTCTCGCCGCAAGTGTGGGCCTCGCGGCCCGGCCGGGCTTTCGCGATGGCCCGCGACCTCGATCTGGTGCTCTCGATCTTCCCGTTCGAGAAAGGCTGGTACGCCAGCCGGGTTCCCGGGCTGAGGGTGGAATTCGTCGGCCATCCGCTCCTGGATCGTTATGCGGCGCCGTCTCCCGCCGCCGGATCGGACCCCGCGCAGCCGCCCCTGGTGTGCCTGCTGCCGGGCAGCCGGGCGCGCGAACTGCGGCGCCACCTGCCGGTGATGATCGAGACCGCCCGGCGCATCCAGGCCCGCCAAAAGGTGTCCTGGACCATGGTCCTGCCCAACGCGGACTTCGCCGAGTTGGCCCGCGGGCGGCTTCCCCCGGATTTGGCGGTCCGCGTTCAGGCAGGGGGACTGGCAGACGCCCTTTCGCGAGCGCGCCTGGCCATCGCCTCTTCGGGGACGGTCACCATGGAGTGCGCCTTCTTTGGCGTGCCCACCGTCGTGCTCTACAAGGTTTCGCGCTTCGAGTTCGAAGTGGCGCGCCGCATCGTCCGCATCGATCACATTGCCATGCCCAACCTGCTGGCGGAGAAAACGGTGTTGCCGGAGTTCGTCCAGGACGATGCCACGCCGGAGAACATCGCCTCCGCCGCCCTGGAGTTTCTTTCCGATGCGGCGCGCTGCGAGAAGACCCGCGTCCGGCTCGCGCAAGTCATCGCGTCCCTGGGCGGGCCGGGAGCCGCGCGCCGCGCCGCCCGCGCCATCACCCGGTTGCTGGCCGAACCCAATCCCCTCTGAGTCTCCCTCGCGCGCGTCGGCGGTCTTGCGCGCGTTCGAACGCGCCCGGGGCTGGCCAGACAGGGCGGGCGGCGCGCAGATTCAGGGGATTATGCTTGGCTTTCCGGCAGCCGGCGGTAGCTTGAGGAAAAGTCCGGATACGGAGCCTTACGGAGCCTGATTATGAAGGGGAACGAGAGCATTATCGAGCGCTTGAATGCGCGGTTGTCCGAGGAGCTGAGCGCGATCAACCAGTACATGGTGCATTCGGAGATGTGCGCCAACTGGGGCTACGATCGGCTGCACCAGGCGATCGAGAAACGGGCCATCGACGAGATGAAGCACGCCGAGAAATTGATCGCCCGCATCCTGTTCCTGGAAGGGCGGCCGGTGGTGAGCCAGTTGACGAAGATCAGCATCGGGCAGGAGGTGGCCGCGCAGTTGGCGAACGACCTCGCTGGCGAGACCGAGGCGGTGCAGGCCTATAACGAGGACATCCGCCTCTCGGCGGAAAAGGGCGACAACGGCACGCGTGAGCTGCTGGAGTCCATCCTCAAGGACGAGGAAAACCACGTGGACTGGCTCGAGGCGCAGCTCGACCAGATCCGGCAGATGGGCGTGCAGAATTATCTGGGCGGCCAGCGGTCGATGCTGTGCGGGAAATAGCCCCTTACGGGCTTGCGCGGCGGGCCAGGAGGTAATCCCGGAAGGCCGGGTAATCCGCCTCCAGCCGGTCGAAGTCCTCCGGCAGTTCGTCCACCGCGGCCAGGGCGGGCGGGACCTCGGGGCTAAACCCGAGAGCTTGCTCGATTTCCTCGGGGAACTTGGCAGGGTGCGCCGTTTCGAGCACCACCGCCGGGGCGCCCTGCAGCGGTTCCTGCCGCAAGTAATCCTGGAACCCGCGCCACCCCACGGCGCCATGGGGCTCCAGCAGCAGCTTGTGGCGGGCCCAGGCCTCCTTGAGGGTTGCGCGCGTGAGATCGTCGGACACCGACGACGAGAAGAGGTCGCGGCGCAGCGCGGCCAGGTCGGGGGGGCGATGGATTCGCCCGGCTTCGTCCATCTGCCCGCCATAGAGGGCCACCAGCCGCGCCAGGTTGCTGGGATGCCCCACGTTCATCGCGTTGGACAGGCAGGCGCGCGAGGGCTCGATCTTCGAGTAGTCGCCCGAGGCCAGGAAGCGCGGGAACTCGTCGTTGCCATTGACGGGCACGACCAGGCGGCGCAGCGGGAGCCCCATGCGGCCGGCAAGCACGGCGCCCATCATGTCGCCGAAGTTGCCGCTGGGCACGGCAAAGACGATCGGCTCCCCGGGCCGGGCGAGCCGCGCGGCGGCGTAGAAGTAATAGACGCACTGGGGCAGCAGCCGCCCGATGTTGATCGAGTTGGCTGAGGAGAGGTTCAAGGCGCGCAGGGCGGGGTCGGCGAAGGCCTGTTTGACCAGGGCCTGGCAGTCGTCGAACTTCCCCTCCATGGCGATGGCGCGGATGTTGCCGCGCAGGGTGGTCATCTGCCGCCGCTGCCGCGCGCTGACCTCGCCAACGGGGAAGAGCACGATCACGCGGATGCCTTCGAGGCCGTGAAAGGCGCTGGCCACGGCCGAGCCGGTATCGCCGCTGGTGGCGGTGAGAATGGTGAGCGAGCGGCCGGTCTCGCGGACGAAGCGGCCCAGCCACCGCGCCATCATTCGCGCGGCGAAATCCTTGAAGGACGCGGTGGGGCCGCGGTCCAGGCGCATGACGTGCGCGCGGTCCTGAACCGGTTCCAGGGGAACCTCGAAGTCGTAGGCGTCGCGGCAGAGCTCCGCCTGGGCGTCCTCCGGGAGGACCCCGGCGGTGAAACGGCGGAGGATCGCGAATGCGATCCGATGGTAGGGCCAGCCGGCGAAGGCGGCCCGCTCCTCCGGCGGGATCGTCGGGAAGGTCTCCGGCAGATACAGGCCGCGGTCGGGGGCCTGCCCCACCAGCAGGGCCTGGCGCAAGTCCGCCGCGGGCGCGCGCCCGTTGGTGCTGTGGAAGCGCAGGGGAGTCATGCGGGCCGGTCGGGGCGGGTCTGGCGCGCCCTCAATCGAAGTTCTCCACCCGGATCATGACCGGCGGGGCTTTGACCACCGGCAGCCGGGCGATCCGCGCCAGGGCTTTGGCCATGGCGGCGTTGGGGGCGTCGTGGATCATCAGGATGAGCGGGACGCTCTCGCCGGCGTGGCCTTCGGGCTGAATGATCGAGGAAATGCCGATGCGGGCGGCCCCGAGAATGGCGGCGATCCGGGCCATGACCCCGGGCCGGTCGATCACGCTCAAGCGCACGTAATACCTCGAGACCGTTTCGCCGATGGGCACAACCGCGCCCGCGCGTTCGTGCGGCACAAAGGGCGGCACCCGTCCGTGGCTGCGATGTTTCAGGTCCAGGGCAGCGTCGGCCACATCGCTCAGCACCGCGCTGGCGGTGGCGTCTTTGCCCGCGCCCCGCCCGTAAAAGAGAGTGTCGCCCACCACGTCGCCGCGGACAAACACCGCATTGAACACGCCGTTGACATTCGAGAGCACATGCGTGTTGGGAATCAGCGCCGGATAGACGGACACCTGCGCGCGTGAGCCGTTGCGCGCTTTGCGTCCGGCCCCCTCGACCTTCTTGACGATGCCCAGCAGCTTGATGGTGTAGCCGAGTTGCTGGGCGAATTGCATGTCCTGGCGGCTGATCTGGCGGATGCCCTCGACGTAGATCTGCCTGGGGTTGACCCAGAACCCGTGCGCCAGCGAGGCCAGGATGCCGATCTTGTGCTCCGAATCGAACCCGTCGATATCCAGCGACGGCTCGGCCTCGGCGTAGCCCAGCCGTTGCGCCTCCGCCAGCACGTCCGCAAACTCGGCGCCCTCCAGCTTCATGCGGGTCAGGATGTAGTTGCAGGTGCCGTTGACGATGCCGTAGATGTGGGTGAAGCGGTTGCCGACGAAGCCCTCGCGCAGGACCTTGATGATGGGGATGCCGCCCGCCACGCTGGCTTCGTAATAAAGGTTGGTTCCGCCGGCGCGCGCCGCGGCAAAGAGCTCCTCGCCATGCGCGCTCAAGAGCGCCTTGTTCGCCGTCACCACCGGTTTGCCCAGCTTGAGCGCGGTCAGCACCATGGTCCGGGCGAGCGTGACGCCGCCCACCAGCTCGATCACGATCTGGGTCGTCGGATCCTGGACCACCGCCTTCCAGTCGGTGGTCATGCACGAGGCGGGGATCTCGTAGGGCCGGGGTTCGTCGAAGGCTTTGACCGCCACCTTCCCCAGGTGGAGCCTCATGCCGAGCCGGGACGCCATCAGGCCGCTGTTGCGCTGCCAGGCGTGATACACGCCGCTGCCGACCGTCCCGCCGCCGATCATGCCGATGTTGACCTGTTCCATAAAGAAATCAGCATGCCGCGAAGGCGCTTCGGCGACAATCCTTTTCCCCCCTGAATCCGCCTGTGACCTGCCCTGTCAGGCCCACCACACGGGCCATCGAACGCGCAGGGGCTTGCCAGCGCGCGGGATGCGGATTCAGATATTCCGGCCTGCGGCCGGAGAGGCGCACTCATGGCGGGGATTAGCGCGAAGCCAGGCCGTCTCCACCAACCGCCGGACGAAGCCTTTGCGGAGGATCAGCGGCTTCGGAGAGACGCGGCCAGACTGGCCATGCGGTTGACCAACTGGTCCTCGATCGAGCCGCGGAACGGGCCGTAGAATCCGTAGTAGATCAGGGAGGAGTCGGACTCGTAGCCGCCCTCCTTGATCACGCGCGCCGAGGGAATGTAGCAGGGAACCTCGTAGGCGTAGCCGACCGTCCAGGGATGGTCTTGGGCCAGAAGCCGCTTGAGCCGGCGGGCGTAGTCCACCACCACTTCCCCGCCCATTAGCAGAAAGGTTAAGTCATCCCCGATCCGCAGCGCGGTCAGCGGCAGCTTCACGGAGAGCGGGATCGGCTGCCCGGCGTCGAGCCGTTTCAGGTAGGACTCGGCTCGCAGCCGCACGTGCCGGTCCGCGCTCCGGGCGTCCTTCTCGAGCTGCTCGCGCGGCGGCGGGTCGGCCAGGGGCAAATCCACCTCTTCGTGCGCGATTTTGAAGCCGCCGCGCACCGGGCGCATCGGACGATCCAGCGCGCCCATGACGGCGCCGGCCAGCTCCAGCCCGTGGCGCCGGGCATCGACGAGGCGTCCGCGGGGGGCGGGGTCGCAGTCGGCTCCCATGCCGGTGAGATAGAGCGCGGTGGCGCCGGGATGAACCGCCTCGAGGTGCTGGCGGGCGTAGGCCATGTATTCGCCCGAGACCACGTACCAGTCGTCGCCGCTGCGCACGCTGGTGCCATGGCACGCATACCCGAACAGGATCGCGCGCACGGCCCCGTTGGTTCCCCGAATGCGCAGCACGGGAACCTCCCAGTCCACAGGCCCGTCCGGGTTGTCGCCGAAGACCACCTTGTCTCCCTGATAGACGCGGCGGTTCATGGCGAAGGTGGCGCGGCCCGCGCCCGCATCGAGCAGCGCCGGCTGGAAGTCCGCCAGGGCCGCGTCGGCCGCCTCGACCAGCCGTTCCCGCAGCAGGCGGCTATACTTGGCGATCTGCTGGCTCTCGGCGGGCTGGGTTTCGGTCATGTCGGCCAGGGTTTCGTCCAGCACGGGCCCGGAGTGAGTGTGGCTGGAGACCACGGCCACGGCGCCCGCTGCCAACTGGTGTCGGGCGGTCAGGTCGCGGATCACGGGCTGGATGAACGCGCGGCTGACCTCGCAGTTGTCCAGCGCCACAAAGACGAAGCGCTCGCCGTCGGGGTTTCGCAGGGCCAGGGCCTGGACCAGCAGCGGAGTGTCCGTCTTGTCGGCCGGTTTCTTGCGCGAAGCGTAGCCGGCCAGGTTGATGGGGCCCTGCGGGGTGATGTCCCGTGTCGCCAGGCCGACCTGAAGCGTGGGCGGCTCGGCCGCGCCGAGCGCAGCCGCCTGGATCGTCAGAAGCCCCGCCAGGACGGCTCGCACCGTCCCCATCGAATTCGGTTTCGGTCTCATGCTCATGAAGGTTGTTTGGAGTTGTGGCGCGCGCTCAGGCGAATTGGCGGTGGGTTTCGCGGATGGCCTGGATGAGGTAGTCGTCGATTCGCTGGGTGTACTTGGCGCCGACCCGCACCTGCACAAAGCGGTCGTAGATGCCCAGCGTCCGCGGGCAGCATTCGGGCCCGTAGCGCATGGCCCGGCCTTCCGGGCTCAGGAAGGAGGGCCAATTGGGGTGGCGCGCGCGCTTGTTGACGACGGATTCCTCGATGGGCAGCAGGACCGATCCGCCGAGCGGCGAGGCCGGGGCCTTCCGGTTCCGCAGTTCGCGGATGCACCGGTCGCGGCTCTCCTTGTCTTTCATCTCGAAGAAGACGCTGTAGCCGATGTCGCCGGCCGGATCGGGCCGCTGGCGCAACCGGATGCCCGGCGTGTCGCGGATGCCGTCGTAGATGGCCAGGGCGTGGCGGCGCAACTGGCCCACCATGGTGTCCAGCTTCGCCAACTGCGCGCCGAGCACCGCCCCGGTCAGCTCGTTCATGCGGAAGTTTTCGCCGGCGAACATGGGCGCGCGGCCGGGGGCGCCGATGCGGTCGAGGAAGAGCTGCCGGATCGTTCCCATGTCGTGGAAGCGGGCCGCCCGCTCGTAGAGGAGCGGATCGCTCGTGACCAGGGCGCCGCCCTCGCCCGAGGTCATCGTCTTGTTGATCTGGAAACTGTAGATGCCGATGTCGCCCAGCGAGCCCAGCTTTTTTCCCTTGTAGGAGCCGCCCACGCACTGCGCGCAGTCCTCCACCACCGCCAGCTTTCTCCGACGGGCGATCTCGAGGATGGCGTCCATTTCGCAGGGGCCGCCCAGCAGGTGCACCGCGATGACCGCCCGGGTGCGGGGCGTGATCTTCCGCTCGAAATCCGCCGGATCGAGATTGAGGGTGCGATCGATCTCCGCGAACACCGGCAGGGCCCCGGCGTGCACCACGCAGGTGTAGTCCGACCACCACGTGTAGGCGGGCACGATGACCTCGTCGCCCGGACCGATGTCCAGCGCGGCCATGGCGCAATCCAGGGCGGCGGTGCCCGAGGTCACCCCCAGCGCGAAGCGCGCCCCCATGTGCCGGGCAAAGCCTTCCTCGAAACGCTGCACCTTCAGCGGGCGTCCCGGCCCCCAATAGCGGAAGGGCGAGCCCGCCTCCAGCACTTCGAGAAGCGCCTGCTCCTCCTGCTTGTCGAAGAATTGGGGGCCGACGTAGCCCGGATCGATGTCCGGCGCTCCGGCGCTTTCGGCCGCTCCGGCGGGTGTCGTCGCCGCCAGCCCCAGCGCCGCTCCGGAGGCGGCCGCGCAGCCGGCGGCCAGGAATTGACGGCGGGTTAGGTTCGGTTTCTCGGCTTGGGTGCTCATGATGTGATGCTCCTGATTACCCCCGAAATCCACGGAATGCAATCGCGAATCCGGCAGGCATCCGGCGGGCGGCTCTGCCCTGAAGCCGATCGGGCACGAAATCGCCCATGAAACCTCCGGGTTTGTGGTTGCCCGCAGTCCGCGGGTCCGGTTTAGAATCGGCGCCGCATGAACCGCCGCTGTCTGCCCGCCTGCCTCTTTGCCCTGGGTGTCCTGCTTTCGGTCGTCTCGGGGGCGGTCGCCGGTCCGCTTCGCCCGAACATCGTCCTGATACTCTGCGACGATCTCGGCTACGGCGATGTGAAGTGCAACAACCCGCGGGGACGCATTGCCACGCCTCACATCGACCGCCTGGCGGCCGCGGGCCTGCGGTTCACCGACGCCCACACCACGTCCTCGGTCTGCACTCCCACCCGCTACAGCCTGCTGACGGGCCGCTACAACTGGCGCTCGCGGCTTCAGCAGGGCGTGTTGGGGGGGCTCTCGCCTGCCCTCATCGAGCCGGGCCGCCTGACCGTCGCCGCCTTCCTCCGCCAGCAGGGCTACCACACCGCTGCCCTCGGCAAATGGCATCTGGGCATGGACTGGGCGCCCCGCGCCGGAAAACCCGCCCCTGAGCAAAACGACATCGAGAAATCCAACCAGGTCTGGAGCGTCGATTTCTCGAAGCTCATCGCCCGCGGTCCGAACTCCTTCGGCTTCGAGTATTACTTCGGGATCAGCGCCTCGCTGGACATGGTTCCCTACACCTTCATCGAAAACGACCGCGTGGCCGTGCTGCCATCCATCGATCGGTCCTTCCCTATGACCGAGGGGCGTTCCGGCGGGCAGACGCGCCGCGGGCCCGCCGCCGCCGGTTTCGAGGCCGGGGAGGTTCTCCCCACCCTGGCGCGCCGGGCGGTGGAATACGTGGCGCGGCAGGCCGCTCCCGCGCGCGCCGGGCAGCCCTTCTTTCTCTATTTGGCGCTAGCTTCGCCCCACACCCCCATCGCCCCCACGGCTCCGTGGCGCGGCAAAAGCGGGTTGAGCCCCTATGCGGATTTTGTGATGGAAACCGACGACGCGGTGGGCCTCGTGCTCGAGGCGCTGGCCCGCCAGGGCCTGGAAACGAACACGTTCGTGTTCTTCACCAGCGACAACGGCTGCTCGCCCGCCGCCAACATCGTCGAGTTGCAGGCGGCCGGGCACCAGCCCAACGGCCCCTGGCGCGGCCACAAGGCGGACATCTGGGAGGGCGGCCACCGCGTGCCTCTGATCGCCCGGTGGCCCGGGCGCGTGCCCGAAGGGGCCGTCTGCGACCGGCTTGTCAGCCTGGTGGATGTCATGGCCACTTGCGCCGACCTCCTCGGAGCGACGCTGCCGGAGAACGCCGCCGAAGACAGTTGCAGTTTTCTCCCGAGCCTGTTGGGCCAAACCAACGCGCCGCCCAGACCCGCGCTGGTCCATCATTCCATCAACGGGCGCTTTGCCATCCGCGACGGCCCATGGAAGCTGGCTCTCTGTCCGGGCAGCGGCGGCTGGAGCGCTCCGCGGGACCCTGCGGCGCTCAAGCGAGGGCTGCCGCCGGTCCAACTTTACAATCTGACCGGCGATCCGGCTGAGACCAACAACCTTCAGGCGCGGCATCCCGAGGTGGTCGGGCGTCTGACGCGTCTTCTGGAAGAGCTGGCCGCTCGCGGCCGCAGTACCCCCGGCCGCCCCCAAACCAACGCCGTGCCCATCGACCTCTGGAAGAAGAAGGCTGGTTAAGGGCCATCGATCTGGCCCTGCGTGCGCTCCACAAGACGCAACGAAATATCCTTTCGCAGCGGCCCTAGACCTCCACCCATTTTCCGGGCACGGGCGCGGGGTAGCGTCCCTGCGCGTCCGCCTGGACGGGGGCGGGGCTCGAGGGGGTCAGCTTGTCCACGTCCGCGCAGAACTGGAAGTTCGAGGCCAGGGCCTCCTCCCAGGTGATCACGCGGCCCATGTGCACGGCCGCCCGGCCCATGATCGCCCCCAGGTTGGAGAGAGCGGCGCGCCGGACTTC